>CAIVDG010000094.1 GCA_903904615.1 uncultured Acidimicrobiaceae bacterium
ACGCGATACAGACTGACAATGATCTCGCGGGCAGCAATGATGACAACGGGAAGAATCCAGAACACATCACGGCTGACCAATGTGAACATGGCGCCCAAAACGAGAATCTTGTCGGCGAGCGGATCTAAGAAAGCACCACTGCGAGTGATGCCATGTTTGCGCGCAAGATAGCCGTCGAAGCCATCGCTACTGCACAACACAATCCACACGATGAGTGCCGCGTACGAACCCACTCGCTCGTCGGGGATCATGGCGAACAAAAATGGTGAGGCAAGCACGCGTCCAACCGTGACCATGTTGGCCCAGGTGACAATGGCGGTTTCGTCCACGGCCATGTCAGTTCTCCACCGGAACCGCAATGAGGTCGGGGCCAAACACTTGCTCGACATGCACAGTATGGAAGCGCCCCACTTCAAGAGATTCGGGTACTTGAACAACACCATCAATCTCTGGTGCTTCTCGGAATGACCGCGCGATGCCAGGCTCATCGACAAGCACTGTGATTGTGGTGTCTAGTAGCGCATCGCGACGCTCGGCTGTGATGTTGTCCTGAATTTCACGCAATTCTGAAATGCGTTCGTTCATTAATGCTTCATCTACGTGGTTGGGCAAACTGAGCGCGTGAGTTCCTTCTTCGGGACTAAATGTGAAGAAGCCGCACCAATCCAATTCCGCCTCGCGAACAAAGTCGAGCAACTGATCGTGATCTTCTTCAGTTTCGCCGGGATAACCAACAATGAAGTTGCTGCGGAATGTGGCATCGGGCGCCAACGAACGAATGCGCTGAATGCGCTCTAAGAAACGGTCTTTGTCTCCCCATCGACGCATGCGACGAAGGTGCTCTTTGCTGACGTGCTGTAGCGAGAGGTCGAAATACGGAACACCTGTTGACAAGATGGCATCAATGAGTTCGTCGGAAAGGTCGCTTGGGTACAGATACAACAGGCGCACCCAATCCACCATGGACGAAACGTCGCGTACCAGCTGAACAATGGAGCCGGCGCCAAGTTCTTCTGGGCGATCTTTTCCGTAGCTAGCGAGGTCTTGTGCAACAAGAACAACTTCGCGTACGTCAACTTCTTCCACTTCATTCAAAATGGAAGACACATCGCGACTGCGCTGTGGGCCGCGGAACGACGGAATGGCACAGAACCCGCAGTTGCGGTCGCACCCTTCAGCGATCTTTATGTAGGCCCATGGTGCAGATGACTTTGGACGTGGAAGATTGAGAAGGTCGAACGTGGGAATGTCGCCCGTGACCGAGATGGGCTTGCGACCCAACTGAATAGGCACACCAAAGCCTGCAACTTGATCTGCTTCGGGTAACGCTTCGGCAAGTTCGTCGCCATACCGTTCTGCCATGCAGCCCGTGACCACTAATCGAGACGAGCGCTTCCGCTGGTCGTCTAATGCGAGAAGCGTGTCGATGCTTTCTTTACGGGCGTCTTCAATGAACGCGCACGTGTTCACCACCACCACATCGGCTTTCGATGGGTCGTCGGTTGGAGTGAGGCCGTCGGCCAACAATGTGCCGACAATCTTTTCCGAGTCGACTTGGTTCTTGGGGCATCCCAAGGTTTCGATGTAGAAGCGCTGCCCCATTACCACTGAGCCTACTGCCAGTGAAGTTTCAGCCCCTTGTATGGCCAATCCATTGCAAGCAAACGGCCCGTACTAGACGCCGTGATGTAGGCCGTTTCGTAATTTGGCCCACCAAAACAGATATTCGTGGTGATGCGGTCGTCTACTTCAACAAACAAGATGACATCCCCGTCGGGCGAGATGACAGTAATTCCGCCGTTTGCCAGCGTGGCAACACAAATGTTTCCGTCTCCGTCTACTGCTAACGAGTCAAAAAGTTGATACCCAGGGAGGCCGCACAACATGGTGGGGACTTCTACTCCAATGGGTGCAACTTTTCCGGGTGCAATGATTTCGCGTTGATACACGCGACCCGTGTGAGTTTCTGCCCAGTACACCCGATTACCCGCAGGTGATAGGCCAATGCCGTTGGGTGAGTCCACGGGGAACACCACTTCTTCAATGAATGAGCCGTCGGCTTTGGCGTAATAGATACCGGTGCGATCGGCAGTGCGATGGTGACGAATGCCGTGATCGGTAAACCAGAAGCCTCCGTGTTCGTCGAACACTAAGTCGTTTGGAGCACGCAATGGGATGTCGCCGCAGTGCGTATACAAGTCGGTGACTTCACCGGTGTCGATGTTCACTTTTTGAATGCGACCGCCTATGTATTTCGCCGGATCAAACTCACCTGGGTACACAAGCCCACCCAGTTCCATTGGAGTGAACGCGCCTCCGTTGTTGCAGAGGTACAAGAAACCACCGGGGCCAAGTGCGAGACCGTTGGGCAAACCATTAATGGTGGCCACAGTGGACTTTGTGCCATCGGGTTGAACTCGTGTGAGTTTCGACCCAAACATTTCGGTGACAATGACGGAGCCATCTGGCATTGCCACAGGCCCTTCCGGAAAAAACAATCCGTCACATACCTGCGTGAATGCCGTTGCGGCCATGTCAGCCCTCCGTTGCTTCGAGTTCCTCAACTGTCATTAGAACATCTCGCGGCTTGGAACCTTGTGCTGGACCAACGATGCCCCGCTCTTCCAGTTCATCCATAATGCGTCCGGCGCGCGCGAAGCCCACCTTCAGCTTGCGCTGCAACATAGAAGTAGAACCGAGGCCAGAGCGAACGACTACATCGATGGCCTGACGAATGAGGTCGTCTTCGCTTCCGGATCCACCAAACAATGGACCATTGCCCGACGACGAGCCACCGCCCTCTTCACCTTCAATGCCAGAGACGTACACAACCTCGGGAGATTGACGACGCCAGTGCGCAACAACCTTGCGCACCTCTTCTTCGTCTACCCATGAACCCTGAATACGTTGCGGCACATTGGTGTTACCGGGCATGAGCAACATGTCGCCTTTACCAACAAGCTTCTCTGCACCTGGTTGATCGAGAATGACTCGGCTGTCGGTGAGGCTGCTGACAGCAAACGCCATACGCGCAGGGATGTTGGCCTTAATAACGCCGGTGATGACGTTGACCGACGGACGCTGCGTCGCCACGATGAGGTGAATACCCACTGCACGCGCCTTCTGTGCGATACGCGTAATGCATTCTTCAACGTCGCGTGCAGCAACCATCATGAGATCGTTCAATTCGTCGACCACCACGACAATGAACGGCAAACGCTCATACTTCTTGGTGCCTTCTTCGGCATTCGGATCGTTGATTTCGCCCTTGTCGAATGCTGCGTTGTAACCGCCAATGTCGCGGAAGCCCACTTCCACCAACAAGTCGTAACGACGTTCCATTTCTTTCACGGCCCACCCAAGAGCATTTGCTGCTTTCTTCGGGTTTGTCACTGG
>CAIVDG010000095.1 GCA_903904615.1 uncultured Acidimicrobiaceae bacterium
CAAGGTTGCCGCGTGGCTGTTGAACAATGGATACCGCGCTGTGAATATGACAGGCGGAATGTTGGCGTGGAAAGAAGCGGGACTACCCGTTACTTAAGCGAACGCATCACGGTGACGACTTTGCCGAACACGGTGACTTCGTCTGCGTCGAACACCATGGGCTTCATGGTGGAGTTCGAAGGAACGAGTGTGATCTTCGCGCCTGATTTCTTGAACGTCTTGACAGTGGCTTCTTCACCAGGAATGCCGGCCACCACAATGTCGCCGTTGTCGGCAACACTTTGCTGACGGGCAACGACGAAGTCGCCATCCAAGATGCCGGCATCGATCATTGAGTCGCCACGAACGCGCAGCATGAACAATTCGCCTTCGCCGGTGAAGTCGGTGGGAAGCGGAATGAGATCTTCAACGTTCTGTTGGGCCAAAACATTGGTGCCCGCTGCAACATCGCCAATAAGAGGGACGTGGCGCGATGGTCGACGCTCCATGGCAACTTCGGAGTTGGTGTCGAAGCGAACTTCGATGGCGCGTGGCTTGGTTGGGTCACGGCGCAGGAAGCCCATTTTCTGGAGAGTGGCTAGGTGGTTGTGCACGGTGGAAGGGGAGTTCAGGCCCACTGCCTCGCCAATTTCACGCACGCTGGGCGGGTAACCCCGCTCTTGCATGCTGTTTTCAATGACGTGGAGGATTTGGCGCTGGCGTTCGGTGAGGGCTTCAGACATGTCTGCGAGCGTACAGGTGTTCGGGGCCCAGGTCAAACACCTGTTCGTGGAACAAATGTTCGTTGGGGGGTTGACACCGAACACTTGTTCGGGCAAACTTACGAACACCCGTTCGTTACGGTGTCACTCACATAGACCGCCCGGTCCCCTTAACCCCTTCCCCGAAAGGACAATCCCATGGCCACCACCATCGATCCTCTTCTCCTCGGAGCACCTAGCTACTCAGCCCGCCAGGCTCGCCCTCGCCCTAGCGAGGCAACATTCCGCCGTCGTCGCCGCGTTGTTGGCGCAACCCTCATCTTTGCTGTGGCTTCAGTAGCTGTTACCTCTGGCGCCTTCGCATCAAACCCTTCGGCCGAAGATCAAGTCATTCCACGCACCGTGGTTGCCAAGAGCGGCGACACATTGTGGGACATCGCACGCACCATCGTTCCAAAGGGAAGCGTTGCCGATCTGGTCAGCGAAATGGTTCGCCTCAATGGCGCTCGCATTGAACCTGGCCAAATCATTCGTATTCCCTAGTCCCCAATTGGGGCCGGGTCACAAAGTTTTTGTCGCAAACTGACAGAAAGTTAAACGCGGGTCATTTATAGTCACCTTTCGTGCATTGCCCCGTTTGCCGCCACGACGACACGAAAGTGATCGACTCTCGGTCCGCCGAGGATGGTTCGGCAATTCGTCGTCGCCGTGCCTGCCCAGAGTGCGCCTACCGCTTCACCACGTACGAGCGGTTAGAGAGTGTGCCTCTCATGGTGGCAAAGCGTTCTGGCGGTCGGGAGCCATTTGATCGCGCCAAGGTTGTGTTTGGTGTGCGTTCGGCATGCAAAGGTCGCCCCGTGAACGATGAGCAAATAGATGCTCTGGCCGAGATGGTCGAAGACGATATGCGTCTGGCTCAAGTGGCCGGAACAGAAATCACGTCGTCCACCGTGGGTCATGCAGTTCTTGAACGTCTTCGCGATCTAGACAAAGTTGCCTATGTGCGCTTTGCCAGCGTGTACAAAAACTTCGACGACACGTCTGACTTCAGCCGCGAACTTGCGTTGCTGAAGCAGTCGTAGAGCGCACGTAACGAACAAACGCAAAGTTGTCGCGTTGCTCTACAGAGGCAAGTGCAAACCGCCGAGGTGCATGGGGTGCTAACGACAGTGATGGCCCGCGTGCGCCAACAAGCTTTGGAGACAACGTGATGTTCAGTGCATCCACCAGATCTGCATCAAATAGAGCGCCATTCAACTGAGGTCCGCCTTCAACGTGAACTATTCCTTCGGGAAGTTGCTGAATGACTGACACAAAGTCGATTGTGCCTACGCCCGCGCGAATGCTGTCGACGGGAACCGGTGGTGCATCGG
>CAIVDG010000096.1 GCA_903904615.1 uncultured Acidimicrobiaceae bacterium
GCTTGAACAAATGCCCTTCGAGTTCGATACCGCCATTGCTGCAACACCACTTGGCGAAGGTGTGTACGACACGCCCGTCGAGGACCGTTGGGACATCAATGGCAATGCCAATGGTGGGTACTTGTTGGCGTTAGTGGCAAACGCAATGCGCACAGAGAGCGGCCGTGCGCATCCCGTGTCGGTATCTATGCATTTCTTGTCGCCAGCACCAGCTGGTCCGTCTCACACGCATACAGAAGTGGTGAAGGCGGGGCGTCGCCTGGCAACGGTGACAGGCCGTTTGGTGCGCGATGGCAAAGATCTTGTGCGCAGCATCGGAACCTTCGGTGACATTGATGCAGATCAAGGCCCGCAATCGAACACGCGGCCCTATGTCGAATTGCCGTCGTTTGAAGAGTGCATGCCACGCGCTGTGAATCCTGCCGTTCCTATGGGCTTGTCTTCGCGACTCGACATGCGTCTGCACCCCGACGACACCGGCTTTGCGCGTAATGAACCAAACGGAATTGCTCGTGCGCGCGGTTGGTTTACTTTCAAAGATGGTCGCCCCGTAGACACCATGGGCTTGTTGCTGGCAGCCGATGCTTTTCCGCCCGTGATGTTCAACTTGTTTGGCATGCAAGGTTGGGTGCCCACTATTGAATTCACGGTTCATGTGCGTGCGATTCCTGCGCCCGGCCCCATTGCATGTGAGTTCACAAGCTCTGTTGTGCAGGGTGGATATTGGGAAGAAGACGGCGTGATGTGGGACTCCACTGGTCGCGTGGTGGCCATGAGTCGTCAACTGGCGTTAGCACCACTTGGTCAATAACGTCAGGTGCGTCGGCCTCGACGAAGGCCAAACGTGTACGCAAGAACTATTGCAGCTGTTGCAAAAGTGGCTGTGCTGGAACGCCGGATAAGCATTTTCGAACGTTGTGCAAAGACAACGACAGGCCAACCTTTTCTGCGAGAAAGATCTGACAGTTCTGAATCGGGGTTCACCGCTACGGCGTTTCCAACGAGTTCCATCATGGGAACATCGCTCATGCTGTCGGAGTATGACCACGAATTCGCGAGGTCGATGTTGCGTTCGGCAGCAAGCAACGAGATGGCTTCTGCTTTTCCTTCTCCGTAACAAAAAGGCCCATCAAGACGTCCGGTGTACACGCCGTTGTCCACTTCGCCGCGTGTTCCAATTCCGCCTGTCATCCCCAACGCAGTGGCTAGCGGTTCCACAATTTCAATGGGCGATGCAGAGATGATCCATGTTTCTCGGCCGGCGGCGTGGTGTTGTTCGAGGAGTGCGCGTGCTTCCGGGCGAATAAGTCCAAGAAGTTCGGGCAACACAATCTCGTTCAGGCTGAGAAGATCTGACTGTTTCAGTCCGCCGGCGCCAGCAAGAATGCGGTCACGAACGCCAAAAGTTGATTCGTCGCTAGAACCCAAGAACTGAAATTTCAGCGCGCGAAGAACATCGGGAACGAAATCCTGAATGCGGATGTATCCGGCGTCGCGTGCTGCGCGTGCAAAGACAAATGCAGATGAGCCTGCAATAAGTGTTCGGTCAAGGTCGAAGAATGCAGCAGTGGGGCGTTCACTCATGACGACACCGCCAATGCATACACGCGCTTACGTGGCACGCCAAGCGCCGCTGTGACTTCGTCGATGGCGTCACGCTTCGACAAGCCGCGACTTGTTCGTTGTGCAAGTTCAGAAAGAATGTCGGCGTCGGACACATCCATAGTGTCGCTGACATAGGGCGCAAGCACAAGGGCGTATTCGCCACGTGGTTCAACGTTTGATGAATGTTGTACTGCATCGGCCAATGTGCCGCGCCATACATCTTCGTGAAGTTTGGTGAGCTCGCGAGCAAGGACAATCATTCGGTCGGGCCCACACGCTTCACATAACTCTGCAAGAGTCTTTTGAAGTCGGTGCGGTGCTTCGTACAACACAGTGGTACGACGTTCGCGCGCAACTTCGGTGAGTCGTTCGCGACGCTCCGCACCTGAACGGGGGAGGAAACCATCAAAAGCCAGACGATCTGTTGGCAAGCCGCTAATTGCCGCTGCCACCACAAAAGCAACGGGGCCTGGTGTTGAGTACACGGGGTATCCGGCAGCAACGGCGGCGGTGAC
>CAIVDG010000097.1 GCA_903904615.1 uncultured Acidimicrobiaceae bacterium
ACTTCCGAACAGCGCGTATGACTCTCCATGATCGCATTCGAATGCGCTCATGTTTTCAATCACTCCCGCAACACGCAGGAAACTACGACGCGCCATGTCTGCTGCACGGATGGCAACTTTCTGTGCGGACACTGCTGGGGTGGTGACAATAAGGAGGTCTGTTCGTGGCAACATGCGTGCAAGGCCCATCTGCACATCGCCCGTTCCGGGCGGCATGTCAATAACGAGGTAATCCAGATGACCCCAGTGCACGTCGTTCAAGAATTGTTCTACAGCTTTGGTGAGCATGAGACCACGCCACATAAGTGCAGTGCCTTCGTCTTCCACCAACATTCCGGTTGACACAACTTTCAACAATCCGCTTCCGACACGACGTTCATTCGGAATGATTTTTGGTTTGTCGCTTCCGTCCACTCGTTGTGCTTCAAGACGGTCGGGCATCCCCAACATGCGGGGGATAGAGAACCCCCAAATGTCGGCGTCGAGAACACCAACGGTTTTGCCCGCGGCAGCAAGAGCGGCCGCAAGGTTGACAGTGACTGACGATTTGCCTACTCCGCCTTTTCCGCTGGCAATGGCAAGAACATGAGCACTGTTTGGAACTGCGGTATCGGAGGCGTTCTCGCGAGCGTTCCATCGGGCGCGGGTCATGACAGCCGACCGTTCATCGGCGGTCATTTCGCCCCAATCGATCTTCACCTTCTGTACCCACGGGTGCACTTCAAGGCGAGACCGAATGTCTTTTTGAATTTGTGCCCGCAGTGGGCACCCCCGGATGGTGAGTTTGACGCCAATGGTGATGATGCCCTCAACCATGGTGATGTCGCCGGCCATCCCGAGGTCGACAATGTTGTCGCCAAGTTCGGGGTCGATGACGGCTCGCAAAAGGTTGCGTACCTCGTCCTCGGTGGGCGGCTGGGGAACTCGCTGGCTCACGGTGTGAAGTGTAGAGGCGGTGGCGAAAAGCCGTTAGGCACGCCTAGTATGAACCCAACAGGTTCCGTCCCAGGAGGCTCCCATGATTACTCTCACCGACACCGCAGCCCAGAAGGTCGCACAGCTCATCGAAGCAGAAGGCGCAGCCGACGTTGCACTTCGCGTTTCAGTGAAGAGCGGCGGATGCTCAGGCTTCTCCTACGACATGTACTTCGACTCAGACATCGCATCAGACGACGTCACACTCACCTTTGGCAATGTCAAAGTTGTTGTCGATCCCGCATCTGCTCCAATGCTCGAAGGTGCAAGCCTCGACTTCAAAGACTCGCTCACCGAGCAGGGCTTTGCAATCACCAACCCGAACGCAACGCGTTCATGCGGTTGCGGTAAGTCGTTTAGCTAATTCCATTCGCGGCTAACACGTCGCGAATTTCCTTCACATCGAACACTGCGTCAAGGCGGTCTACAAGGACGCCTTTTGAATCAGTGATGTACAACACGGGTTCGTAACTCAGTTTGTATTCCTGAACTGCAGGTGCTGTCTTGTTTGCAGATTTATCTGCGTACACCTCTGCATGAACAAAAACGGCTGCATTTCCTACTGATTGTGAAACTTCAATAAGTGCATCAAGTCCGGGTGTGCAGGTTCCTGTTGTGCAATACGCCGGCGTACCAATGAGGTACACAACCGGTTTTCCTTGTGCGAGTGCATCAGTCAGTGTGACGGAATGGAACGGACAGATTTCTTTCGCACGTGTGCAAATTGGGTCAACCTCACGTGCATTGTCTGTTGTGGGCGTGTCGAACGGCGGCAATGCATCGCCAATGAGTGGCATGGGCACCATGTCACGAGCAAGAAGCTGGAACGACACATCCGACTCCGGTGCTTCAGCAACTCTCAGTACGTAAATGCCCTCGGTGTCCAATGTGAAGGTGAATGGCCAATACGGAACCGACAGATTCTCTTGATGACGCTCTGCGGTGATTTTCTCGATCACCACATCGCCGTTCTCCGAGTTGATGACTTGAGCCGTGAGATTTTGCGGCAACTCAACCGTGGTGTCGGCAGGCAAGAGGCCAGTTGTGTCGGCCAAGGAAATGGGAAGACGAACCTTCCCGGGGACCAATGCGTCTTGAGGGAACCGCTTCACCACTTGAAGGGTTCCATCGGCCGAAGACGACGACCCAACACCACACGCAGCGAGAACCGCCGTGGCGCCAATACTGGCCGACAGTACGAGGAATTG
>CAIVDG010000098.1 GCA_903904615.1 uncultured Acidimicrobiaceae bacterium
ACTACATCGGAAAACGTTGTAGATACTTTGTGTGATCCGTCGGGCCAAATAATGGTGCGTTCCGAGCGTTGTGGGCACGCCGTACGAAGATCCGCACCGTCTGTTGTCCAGCCCGCATCAATTCCTGTTGCTGCACTCACTGTGGCTAATAGATCAACAGGCGATGCCGTGCAATCAGACACCGCAGCGCTGTTCTGATCGGGATACTTAATGAAGAGCGGAACGCGATACAAGTCTTCTAACGTGCCGGAGCTCTTCACATTCACTGTCTCGCGGTGCTTCTCGCCTTGCTGGAAAGTAATGCCATGGTCTGCCGTCACAATGATCATGGTGCGATTCCAATTCGCCGACTTCTTCATTGTGCTCAGCATGTTGGAGATAATGACGTCTGTAGCGGCGTATTGACTGAGATGAATTTGTAAACGATCTCGACGACCGTCGAGAACCTGGATAGAACGCTTATCTGCTGGCAACTGCACACTCGCACGCATATCGGGAGCAAGTACCCATGGACGATGTGGGATGAGTGCGTGCGCGAAGTGCAATGTTGGCCTGTCGGCCCGTGCCGCACGAGAGATGGCCCCTTCCACAACGGGAATCTGCGTTTGTGGGCCACCGTCTTCCCACTCGGTCACTGTGGTGTTGTCGGCGTTCTGTTGCGTTTCTTCAGTGAGTGGAAGTGTTGTGGTGGGTCCTGCAGGAACTGTTATGTCAACAGGTTCTTCTTCCCTCTCTTCAATGTTGTCTGCATTTCCGAAACCTCCCCAGCCCTCGTCAATTGCAGGGAGTTTTTCACGGAGACCTTGTGGAAGAACTTTGTGCCCGACAACAACGAATGCGTCTTTCATGAAAGATGAAAACGGAGTGCGGGACTTTGTTGTCACGATGTCTTCTTGAGGAAGTGTGGTGCTGGTGGATTCACTCGCAATGCCTGATGGATTCGCAATATGTTCTCCACCTGTCACCGACACTTTTGAACACACTTTCTTTGGGCACAAAGCTGTCACTACTTCGTGGGCATCCATTGAAAGGTGGCCGTTCATGAGGGTGAAGAGATTCTTCGGATGATTCGCAAGAACTGGACCAACACCAGATTTTGGCAACTTGCCGGTCAACATGGCGGGAACTGCGTCTGTTGTTGTTTGTGACGTTGCAAGAACATTTCGATACCACGTGGATGTTGCAGCTAACTCTGCAAATCCGGGGAAACGTTGCGCGTTTACTTCACCCTGTGAATTCAGAAGTGAAAACAGCGGCGCCTCATCCAACACAATCCACAGAACACTTACATCGTCTTTCGGGGTTCCTGGTCCCGTTACTTCCGGAGAAGTTGGAGTCTTAATCTCCAGTACCTCGGCTTCTGGAGGAGAAATGACAGACATGGCCGAAAGACCAAAGACCAAAGCGACAACAAGGGCTAACGGTGACAACAAGGCGATCCAACTTTGAATTACCGAGAGACGCAGGAAAGCAGTGAGCAACCCGACTGCGATGACCGCTGTGAATGCTGCGTCCACTACCCATGGTCCAAACGAGACTGATCGTGCAATGACCGAGACCACAGCCCACAGACCTACAAAGACCAAGGCGTAGTGAACAGTGTGTTGAAAACGCGGGACTATGGCCTGAGCCAAAACATCAACCGTAAGTAATACGAGGGGCGGGACCACCAGAACCGCCAGAGCGAACCACACAACGATGGCCCCCTCGTAATTGGCGGCCGCAAAAATGGCCACGTTTTGTGAATACAGCTGCAGCAAGGGCTGGGCCAGGGCCACCGTGCACAGGGCCGTGTACACGGCAAACCTGCGGGCAATGACGGACGGTTTCACGGGGTCAACCCTACGGGGCAGAGGTCCCTAGCCCTTGTCGGGACTGGCGATCGGCTAATGACGGCCTGCCGTCTTACCGAAGTTAGAGTGTCTAACATGTTGTCACTTCGGGGGATGTCGTCACGCTCCATCGCGTTCGCTCCGGGCGTCCTGGTGGCAGCTGTTGCAGTGGCAATCGGGTTTGGGGTTCATGAATATGCATCGGGCCTGTCAGCACTCACCGTGTCATTAGTAATTGGTGTCTTGTTAGGGAACTCTGGGCTTCTTCCCAGCAACACCGATGCGGGATTGAAATTTGCCGCACGTCATCTTCTGCGTGCCGGAATTGTGTTGCTCGGCTTGCAATTGTCGTTGCGTGAAGTTGCACATCTTGGCGGCAAAGGATTTGTCGCCGTGATTGCAGTTGTTGCCATCACATTCTTTGGAACGCAACTGTTTGCGCACTGGCTACAGGTGTCGCCAGGACTCGGCTTGCTCACTGCAACGGGTTACTCCATTTGCGGTGTCTCTGCAGTCAGCGCAATGACGGGCGCTGTTGATGGAGACGAAGAAGACGCCGCATACGCCATTGCTCTTGTCACACTCTTCGGATCCGTCAGCATTTTTGTTCTTCCCATCATCGGTCACCTTTTCGACATGGGCAACGTGAGATTTGGATTGTGGGCTGGGTCTGCTGTTCACGATGTTGCTCAAGTAGTCGCTACCTCTACGGCGTACTCCACCGAGTCGTTGAAGGGTGCAGTCATTGTGAAGCTGACTCGCGTGATGCTGCTTGCGCCGTTAGTGGCGATGTATGCGTACAACCACCGTCGAGCAAGTACAAAACAAGATCAGCATTCACATGAACAACGTGTCTCTCCCCTCCCCATGTTCATCATTTTGTTTCTCGCCATGGTGTGTGTTCGCACCACCGACGTGCTTTCGGCAGATGTTTTGTCTTGGTCGAAGAACATTGAGAAAGTACTCCTCGCATTTGCGCTTGTTGGACTTGGCGCAAGCGTGAAGTTCAGCAAACTACGCATTCTCGGGGCACGACCGCTCTTGTTGGGTGTTCTTTCGTGGCTTCTTGTCATGGGCACATCGCTTGCCACTATTCGACTCATCCCACTCGACTTCTAAACACAAGGAACAACACATGATTGAAATGAATTGGTTTCTTCCCACTGGTGGAGACTCCCGCGATGTATTACCCGACGAGAATTCCGTGAATCGGGCACCTAGTCATGACTACTTGGCACAGGTGGCAACAGCGTGCGAAAACCTTGGGTTTGATGCACTTCTCACACCATGTGGCACCGGTTGTGAAGATGCGTGGTTGGCAACCTCATCCATCATCCCGCTCACGTCGCGTATCAAGTTTTTGGTGGCATTTCGCCCAGCACTGCTGACTCCTACTTTGGCGGCACAAATGGCCAGCACAATGCAGCGAATGTCAAACGGCCGATGCCTTGTGAACATCGTGACGGGTGCAGAACAATCAGAACTTCTTCGCTTTGGTGTGTCGGAAGATAAAGAGACCCGTTACGAACGAACTGGGGAGTTCATCAAGGTAATGCGCGGCGCGTGGAGTGGAGAACCATTCACCTTCAAAGGAAAATTCTTTGAAGTAGAGAACGCAACAACACGTGAGATACCGAACCCAGTTCCACCCATTTACTTTGGCGGTGCGAGCGACGCAGCGGAGAACGTGGCCGCGGAAAACGTTGATCTTTACTTGTCATGGGGTGAAACACCAGAGGCAATTAAAGAACGTCACGAGCGTGTTGCGGCTAAAGCTGCTGAACACGGACGCACGATGCGCTTTGGAATTCGCTTTCACACCATTGCTCGCCCCACAAGCGAAGAGGCATGGTCCGTAGCGAATGGCATCTTGTCCTCAATGTCTCCCGATGCAATTGCAATTGCTCGCGAAGATTTCTTAAAGACTCAATCAGTAGGTCAACGTCGGCAGTTTGACTTGCACGGCGGAGACCTTGACAAGTTGGAGATTCACCCCAATGTGTGGGCCGGAATTGGTCTTGTTCGCGGTGGAGTTGGCACCGCACTCGTGGGCAGTTATGAAGAAGTCGCAGACCGCATCGTTGAATATCACAACCTCGGAATTGATGCATTCATCATGTCTGGGTATCCGCACCTTGAAGAGGCCTACTGGTTCGGTGAAGGCGTCATGCCAATCTTGCGCGAACGTGGTTACTTACCTGCGCTTGAAGGCGGACCAACCAAGGTGTTCTCATTCCGATGAAACGAATTGGTCTCTTGCTCGTTGGTCATATCGACGCCGGCAGTTTGCACGTTGGTGGGGATTATCCCGAGTTGTATTCCGAACTTCTCGCACCTCTCGATGTTGAACTCACCACGTATAGATGCGACGAAGGTCAACTACCGCAGAGCGTCCGTGAACAAGACGGTTGGATGTGTTCACCCAGTCGCTTGAGTGTGTACGACGACCACGCATGGTTGCGCGATGTAGAACAGTTCTTACGAGATCTTGTGGCCACGGAGACTCCATACGTTGGCATTTGCTTCGGTCACCAATTGATGGCTCAGGCACTTGGTGCTGAAGTACGAAAAGCTGACTACGGATGGGGAATTGGCGCAAAGCACTACGAAATTCTTGAAGCACAACCATGGATGGACTCCACTGATGACGTAGTTCTCGCCGCAAGTCACCAAGACCAAGTGCAACAACTTCCTAGTGATGCTCGTCTTCTCGCAAGAGCCGACTACTGCCCTATCGGTGGAATGCTGATTGGTGAACGTGCGTGGACATTGCAGGTGCATCCTGAATTCTCTCCAGCACTTGCCGACAGTTTGCTGGCCACCCGTTTGCAATTGTTCGGCGAAGAGAAAGCTGCGGCAGCGCGCAAAACATTAAGCGAACCACTACAGCAACAGCGCCTTGCTGGCTGGATCTCGCGTTTCTTCCACCAAACGTAACCATGACTACTGTTCGCCAACGTTTGAATCGCGCCACTGTTATTGACATGGCAGCCAACCTTGCCGATACCCACGGCATAGACGCAGTGTCGCTTCAACGTATTGCCAATGACGCTGGCGTGAAACAACCGGCTCTGTATCGCCATGTCACCGGCATTGAGGAACTGTGGAAACTGTTGGCGTTACGTGCACGCGACTTCCTCGCCCGTTCCTTACGTGAGGCACAGCAAGGCCACACACGCCGAGATGCTGTGACGGCAGTGGCTCGTGCGTGGCGACTCTTCGTTCAGCAGCATCCGGGGCTGTACTCAGCAACCGATCGTGTTCCGTCCACAGGTGATGCAGAGATAGAGGAATCGCTTGCACAGGTGGTGGCCGAACTCACTCATGCGCTCGACGGATACGAATTGTCGGCGGCCCAACAGGCACAATGCGCCCGGACTCTCCGCAGTGCACTCCATGGGTTTTGTGTTCTAGAGAAAGACAACGGACACCCCGAGCCCTATGCGTTGAACGAGGGCCTCGCAAACATGGTGGACCTCTTTTGTCGCGGGGTTGAA
>CAIVDG010000099.1 GCA_903904615.1 uncultured Acidimicrobiaceae bacterium
ACAGAAGAAGAAGCAGCCGCAATCGCCGCAGCCATCACAATGATGTGGCCACAACCTGTTGCATCGTCCACCTCTGCAAACAAGAACGCCAATGTTTCATGGCGCTTTAGCGGACGCTGGTGGGCAACGAATCACATCTCACGTCGCAGCCGTCCAGGCGCCTAACACCACTATGGCCGAGCAGGCACTTTCTGGTTTACGTGTCATTGACATGTCGACTGTTCTGGCAGGTCCGAACTGCGCGCGCTACCTCGCAGACTTCGGTGCCGATGTCATCAAAGTAGAACGCCCCGACGTGGGTGACAGTTTGCGCAACATGGGTTGGCGTGATCCAGAAGACGGTGAAGGCCTGTGGTGGCGCATGGTCAACCGCAACAAGCGAAACATCGCTCTCGACCTAAAGAATGCTGACGACCACGCATTGTTTCTGCGTCTCGTTGACGATGCTGATGTTCTTGTAGAAAACCTTCGCCCTGGAATTCTTGAACGCCTTGGTCTAGGACCTGACGTGCTGCTTGCACGCAACCCACAACTTGTCATCACGCGAGTGAGCGGGTTTGGGCAAACCGGTCCGTACGCCAATCGCCCCGGCTTTGCCACAATTGCAGAAGCAATGTCTGGACTTGCATCAATCACCGGAATGCCTGGTGGTGATCCGATGTTGCCACCTATCGCACTCACCGATGAAGTGACAGGACTTGTTGCAGCGTTCGCAACAATGGTGGCGTTGTGGTCAGAACAAGGCCAAGTTGTTGATGTGTCTCTTCTGGAGAGCATCTTTCAAATCATGGGACCACTCATTTCGGTGTATCTCACCCGTGGTGAAATGCAAGAGCGCATGGGCTCACTTATCCCGTACACAGTTCCGCGTGGTGTCTATAAGTGCAGCGATGGGAAGTTTGTTGCAATGTCAACATCAAGCGACTCCATTGCTGGTCGCGTCATGACTCTTCTTGGTTTTGAAGACGACGAGCGTTTTTCAACTTTTGCTGGACGCATTGAGAATCGCCACGTCATTGACGATGCAATTGAGAAATGGTTCGCGCAACACACACAAGCAGAAGCACTTGCCATCTTTGAAGAGATCCAAGCGGCTGCTGGTCCCGTTCTCGACATGCATGACATTGCACACGACCCTCACTACGCAGCGCGCGACGCCATCGTTCGCGTGGAAGGCACCCCGATGCAAGCCCTTGTTGCACGTCTATCAAAAACTCCTGGTGCAGTGAAGTGGCGCGGACGTGCGCGCGACGCCGATGGGCCTGCAATTCGCCGTAACGGCTGGGAATAGTCCCCCCAACACCGCCGTTTACCTAGGGGGCTACTAAAGTTCACCTGTTCGTCAGGGGGACATGTATGACTGAAGAAACCGCCCCACGGTTTACACGCGCCACAAAAGTATTGAGCCTCACGGCCATTGCCACTTTCTTGGTATCGCTCGATACCAGCATCGTTGTAGTTGCTGAACGCACCATTGCAGCAGACCTTGGTAATCCCACATGGATGCCTTGGGTGTTCTCCGGATACAGCATCGCCTACGCCGCTGGACTTCTCACCGCTGGTCGATTCGCTGACGTCAATGGACGTAAGCGCTCATTCATGCGCGGCCTCGCATTGTTCAGCATTGGCTCGGTGCTGTGTGGACTTGCCCCCACCACACACTTATTGGTTCTTGCCCGCCTCATTCAGGCCATTGGTGGTGCGCAGTTAACTCCCGCATCGTTGGCTCTTGTTCTCCCAGAGTTCCCTGTTGAAAAGCGCACCGTCGCAATTGGCGTATGGGGAGCTGTTGGTGGACTTGCCGCAGCAGCCGGACCTTCGCTGGGCGGAGTTCTGCTCGATGCATTGAACTGGCGTTGGTTGTTCTTCATCAACGTTCCGTTCTGCATTTTCACATTGATTGTTGGAAGAAAACTTCTGCATGAAAG
>CAIVDG010000100.1 GCA_903904615.1 uncultured Acidimicrobiaceae bacterium
AAGCGTTGGCATTACAGCACGCGTGTTTGGAGACCTCAAAGCATTGGCGTCTACCGAGGCTCGAATTGTTCTTGGGGCAGCCGTTGCCGACGATGTGCTGGGGCTCATCATCCTCACCGTTGTCACACGAGTTGTTGAGCAGGGATCTATTGACGTTGCAGGCCTGATCAGCACCATTGGCCTTGCTGTTGGCTTCCTTGTTATTGCTGGCGGAGTTGGCCTTATTGTTCTTCCGCGAATTCTGAAATGGGTGGGTGTTCGAGCCACATCGCCCGCGACAGTTGGTGTTGTAGCCGCGGGAATCACCTTTGCATTCTCTGCTGCTGCCAGCGGTGCGAAGCTCGCACCAATCATCGGTGCATTCGTTGCTGGCACTGCATTGGCACGCACCGAACATCACGATCGCATCGCACGTGATTTTGCAGTATTGGGAAGCATCTTTATCCCTGTGTTCTTTATGCAAATTGGCATTGACACCGACGTCACCAAGTTCTTTGACGGCCACGTGCTGATTGTCGCTGGCATTCTGTCGGCGATTGCCATTGCCGGAAAAATGCTTGCCGCATTTGGCGCGATGGGCACCAACACAGACAAGTTGGTCATTGGAATCGGAATGGTCCCACGAGGCGAAGTGGGCCTTATCTTCGCTTCCATCGGTGTTTCCGTTGGCGTCTTCAAAGACGACCTGTACGCCGTCGTTCTTCTTATGGTGCTGGTCACCACAGTGGTGACACCGCCCTTGCTGCGCTGGCGTATTCAAAGAAATGATGTTTCCGCCGATAACGAACCAGCTCTTGACGTCACCGAAGAACCCGTTGGCGGCTGGATTCGGTTGATCAACAATGAAGTGCAGCTTCACGGAGTCCCGCCAGCAGAACTCATACTTCCTCTGGCACTTGAATCAGCCATACATGCCGCACAAGCACAGCCGAACGCTGCACTTCTTGATTGGATGCATGCGCAACGAAACACGCCCCTGACATGGAACGCGCACTCCACTGAATTGTTGCTCGATCTTCTCTCACGCGGAAATGGCCGCTCGTGGCGTTTCCTCGATGTCACCAACGTTTTAGACCGTGCACTTCCGGAAGTTGCACACGCTCTTCATGCACGTCGTGGCGATGCCACAGAGCTGGATCCAACTCATCTCGCACAAACGCCGGTTCTTGAAGCATTGCGTAAGTCCACCAGTCGAATCACAACATCTGAAGCATCACTCATTCTTGCCGCGTTCATCAGCGATTTCTCTGACGCCGGTGATGCCACCCCACTTCTCGATCACCTCACCATCGACAACGCCGTGAGAGAAGAAACGCGGTCATTGCTGTCTGCATCGGCGCTACTACACGCTGCATGCACAACCGAGCCTTATGAACCAAACAATCGCGTACTGGCGCAACTTGCAGGTTTTCTTGAAACTCCTCTCATGGTGGAACGCTGCAGAATGCTGACTGAAGCACGAGGAAATCTTCAGGATTGGCAGTTCTCCGTCCTCATCGACATCACCACCAGCGTGCAAGGTTTGCTCGCACATCCAGAACTTATTGAAGGCGCCGAGAATTCGCTTGTCGAGGTTCGCCGTCGTGACGCAATTGCTCTCACTACAGACCCACTCGTTATTGAACGTCTCCGTCATGCTGCGGCTGTGTACTTACTTGCGCACGAGCCAGAAGTGCTCGTTCGGCACGCGACATTGGTTGAGCCGGCACCACGTCCACGTAACGTTCGCGTCGGTGTGTACCCCACGTCGGTTCCAAACGAATGGGAAGTGGATATTGCTACGCGAGACATGCGTGGATTACTCGCCCGAATCTGCGCAGTGTTGGCAGAACGTGGTTTGGAAATCAAGAACGCAGACCTCGCAACATGGCCAGATGGTGCAGTCCTGGACTCGTTCATTGTTCGAAGCGAGCAGAGGCCTCAATCACCTCAGTTGTCGTATGAACTAGAGCGCCGACTTCGCAAGCGAGTGGATGACCCTCGCCGCCTCATGCGCGGCACGAACAACTCACTCACATTCACCCTCGATAACGATGCTCATCCGTGGCACAGCGTGGTGACGGTGGCTGGCACCGACCAGCCCGGACTTATTCAGGCAGTTGCTGCGGCCTTTGCGCGAGCAAAGATCAATGTTCATCACGCAC
>CAIVDG010000101.1 GCA_903904615.1 uncultured Acidimicrobiaceae bacterium
AGGAAATAGCCCGCAAAGCCCAGAGCCTGAATAATGCTGAGTTCGTGCTCGATAGTGCGCCATGCGCGGGCCCGAAGTGAGAGGTCTTCGGTGCTGTCTGATGGTTTATCTCCGTAACGACGCCGAGCGCCACGCGTCACGAGTTCACGCAAGTACGTCATTTCATCTAACCCATTCGGACATGGAAACGGTGGAAGTTGTGGTGCCACCAATGCCAGGTCGAATGCAATATCTGCCGCTAACGATGCAGTGCGTTCAATAACCCCGGGATACCGCGCGAAACGGCGCTGCATTTCAATACCAGAGCGCAAATACGCAGTGGCAGCAGCAGGAAGTTGATGATCGATGTGGTCGAGACCGCATCGATTGCGTACCGCCGCCAATGCTGTTGCAAGGCGATGCTGTGGAGGTGTTGCGTACAGCACATTGTTGGTGGCAATGCATTCCACATTTACACGCGCAGCTAGTTGCACTAGTTGGTCGTTACGTACAGAATCGACAGGGTCGCCGTGGTCCCACAGTTCCACCAACACATTTTCAGAACCAAAGCTTTCCACCAGTTGATGCAACACAAGTTCTGCAGCACGTGGACCGTCTTGCTCTAACGCGCGCACTACTGCACCCTGTGTTCCACCCGTAAGAACAACGCAGTGAGAACGCACCGTTTGACCGACGCGTTCAATGGTGAATACCGGTGCACCTTTGTGCCCCGCTAATTGACCTTCGCTTACTGCACGCGCCATACGCGCATACCCAGCCGACCCGCGTGCAAGAAGAACAATGTCTCCTGCTTCAGCACAGTCGAGTTCAACACCAAATACCGTGGGCAACGCAACTGCACGTGCTGCTTCTGCGAAACGCACAATGCCATACAGCCCGTTGCGATCGGTAAGAGCAAGAGCCCGCAAGCCGAGTGCAGCTGCTACTTCTGCAAGTTCTTCAGGGTGAGATGCCCCTTCAAGAAACGAAAAATTGGAGCGGCAGTGCAGCTCTGCATACGGCACCCCGCTTTGCCCACGAGAGAGAACCGGCTGAAAAGGCTGGCGTTTGGCACTGAGTGCTGGCCCATCGCCCCCGCTGTTCCAGGCAACAGACGAAGGAGCGCGACCATTTGACAGCCGTGCTTCAAGTTCTGCCCATGACAGGTCTGAATTTTGGAACCCCACGAGCCCAGCGTACCGAACACATGTTCGCTTCTACGCGGGCTGCCCCACCCTGGCACGTGCGGCCTGTAAGGCGCCCAACAAGCCCGCATCTGCAATAGCAAGGGCATCGTCCCACATAAACCACTTCACATCGGGGCTCTCCCCTTCTGCTGGCTGCATGGGTAGTTCAGCCGAACGCAACAGATACCGCACGTCGTGATGCGTATGCCCCTTCGGGCCCGGATGCACATCGACATGAAACAGCACACCACCCTCGCGTTGATGCCGAACAGGAAGACCCGTTTCTTCGTGCGCTTCACGCAAGGCCGCATCTACTGGCAATTCGCCTACTTCGATATGGCCACCGGGCTGCAACCACATTCCTAAACGCTTGTGTAAATGCAAGGCAACTTTGCTACCGGCATCGTTCACAACAATTGCCGAAGCAGTGACATGCACAAGTCCAATGTCTTCGTTGCACGGATCGTCAAGCTGTGGAACTTCCAAAAGAAATTGTTGTATTGAAGAACGTTCACGTTCGTCTATGGGTGTGTGCGTACGCAAAAACTGAAGAACATCATCGATGGATGACTGCGCAGAAGATGACACCTCTCGAGTGTGACACACCCGAGGCGTATTCTGAAAGGTATGTAGTTCTCCCATTTCGCTGCCTTCACATACCCCCGTATGGGGCACTACCGCAAGGAGCGTTATGTCAGATAACCCATTCCCCTTTTTTGCGCATCGAAGCATGCGTCAGTTGAAGTATTTCAATATTGTGCGTCACCACGCAGATGGCGACCGTCAACTTGTTCAGTTTTGGTGCACCAGCATTGAAGAAGCAGTCATTGAAGCGGTCAATACATGCGCAGTGGAGGGTTGGCACATTGAAAGCGTCACCATGGACTGCGACCGTCCCCGCGAAGATGAACTCTTCGAAGAAATTGTTCGACAGAACTTTGACAACGAGTTCTACAACATTGTTCAGCACTTCAACGATGATCAGTCGTAGCGTGCAAGAACTTTCCACTCAGAGTTTTCCAGACTGAGCAAAAATACGCGCACCGTATTGCGCTGTGTGCGAACCAGCATCTGCATGCGCACACACCGTCGCCGGCGTCGTGCGTCCCACCATCTCTCTTCAACGGGCCACGGGCCCGCCACACCTTCCACTGTGTAGCGATACCCCGCCACAGAGACAAACGCTGGCGTCGTAGTGAGTTCGTGACGCCCGCTGACCGCAACATGTTCTCCGTGTTCATCAACCACGAGGGCCGGGTGTGGTTCAGGAAAGATACACGTGGGTGATGGCTGAGGAACAGACCCGGTCCATTGTCGAGCAACACCACGACCTTCGGTGACACGCTGTTGTGCATGTTCTGAATCTGAAATGTTCACCATGGACAACGGAACGTGGGAATACACCTGCGTAATGTCCCGACCACCTTCCCACTGGGGCACCGTGACAACAACCGAACTATGGACAGCTTGGGCCATAGACGCCGCACGAAGAGCACGTTCAATGTTTTCTTCATTGCCTCCCCACAACAGTGGTTGCACGGCCAACACTTCACGACATTCCAATGGCACCAAGCGCACACGCACAATGCCACTTGTGGGTGCATCGGGGTCTGCATCGTTTGATACCAGCCACCCATCGAGTTGATACAACACTCGTTGCGCAAGAGACGCAGAGTCGAACCCGCGTGGTTCTCCCCACACACGTGTTGATGTTTCTGCATGATCGGTTTCGCATTCCAGCAACATGCGTACGCACTGCTGACCATGTGCAGCAATGGCTGCAACAACACTCTGAATTGCAGTGAGCGATGCCGAGACCACGTGCGATGCAACACTGAGTGGAGATTCAAAGTCGAGAGAGCACGCAAAGTCTGATGGCGGAGACCCTGGAGCGAGATGGCACACCTCTTCCCCATTCACCAACTGCCATACACTGCGACCCTCGCTGCCGAAACGATCGATAAGTGCAGATTCACCAATGCGATGCACGTCCCCACACTGGGATAGCCCCAGCCGTTGCAACAAACTGACTGTGTGGGCAGAAACGGAACCCACTTTCTCTAGTGCACCCACAGGAAGAGCATGGAGAAACTGTTGCGAGACCGAATGATGGATAACGCACGGCGTTGCGCGCGAGACCGACAGAAGTGCTGCTGCACGTGCGGCAAACCGTGATGATGCAATACCCACACCACACGGAACTTCCTGATTGCTACACACTTCAAACAGACGACGAGCAACAGCATCTTCCCCGCCGAAATAGCGTGTAGGGCCACGCGCCGACAGAACCATGATTCCGGCGTCTTCTACTTCGACTAGCGGCGACAACTCACTAACGGCGCGCACCACATGTTCGAACTGGGTAAACGCATAGTGCTCACCCTGCGATTCATGGTGCTGTTTCCATTCGGGAAACACAATGGCGATTGTGCGACTCATGGCGTAGCCGGCGAAAGAGATCCGTGAGTATTGGGTAAATACGCAACACATGAACGTGGGCCATGCACGCGCTTTCCCTGTGCCTGCACCTGCACTTCGCGACGGATTGCATGCGTAGTGAACTGCCATTGTTGCGTGGCTGCAGAGAATGCCGCATGAGGAGAAAACGGACCTGGTGCACCAATAAGAAACAACACTGACGATTGCGCTTTCACACGCGCAGTAATACGGCGTGCTTCAGCAGGTGAACACTGCGGTGCCGACACTGCAACAAGATCGAAGCCGTCGACAAGTGCACCCACCACAGCACCCCACGATGCATTGCGTTCAACAGACACGCTGACTGTTCTGTGCAACGCAACGCCATATTCGTGCAATGCAAGAAACCCCACCTGCTGCAGGTTGACCAGCGACAACCATGAACCGTCTTGCGTTGCCGACGACACAAACGCGGCAAGCAACGACAACGAAGCATCGCCGCCAAGGCAGTACACAGACCCACGTTCGAGACCACGTGACGGCAAGAGTGATGCCAATGGATGAGGAACAGTAAGTGGTCCGCACCCCGATGCTGCGCGTGCACTGACACGTTCCGCAAACTGCGCGCCAGTTTCAACCCCAGAGAGATGGGGGCCAGACAATGTGAGCGAGCCAACGGTGGACATGGCGCCACCATAGCGAACACATGTTCGTAAGTTTCAGGGCCCCGAACGAGCCCTAGGAGTTATCCCTGCTTGGCGAGCCACGTCTCGCGACCGAGCCGGCTGCGTTCCCACAAATGTGCTGGCACACGGGGGTCGAGACCTGCGCCTGAGCCATCGGCGGCGGGAGCCGCTGCAGCAGGTGCTGCTTCTGCAGGCATTTGCGCCAGAAGTTCTTCCACGCTTGGCGGGGTCATACCGGGCTTCCAATATTGGTACAGGTCGCGCACAATGTCGTTCAGACCAGGCTGCGACGCACCAGATGACAACTGCGCAGTCACAATGTTTCCGTACACGTGAACCCATGACACTTGGCCAGACTCGAGCAAACGGCGAGCAACAACAGCTGCGGGGCGTGTTCCCTTCGCTTCAGCCACAGAGGTAAATCGCTCGTGACCCATTCCTGTGAGAGACCGGTTGGTCTCGAATCGGACGATGGCGGCTGACCCGCCTGCCTTTTGCTCTACTGCTACTGGCTGACCCATAAATGTCACGCTAGTCAACCGCACCAGGCTTCGCCTACTAATCCGTTCTACGGGTACCGTACGCAGTACCAATCACGACCCCTCAGGGGTCCTGTTACAGGGGACAACCATGGCTGACATCACCATTGAAGAGTTCGAAAAGGAAGCCCGCGCTTTCCTCGAAGCAAACGCAGAAAAGCGTCCTGTAGAAAAAGCATTCGTGTGGGGCGAAGGCTCCGACAACTTCTATCGCGAGAAAGACCGCGAACAAGAGGCTCAGAATGCTGAAGATGCAAAGAAGTGGCGTCAGAAGAAATTCGATGCTGGCTTTGGCTGGATCACTGGTCCAAAGGAATACGGCGGCCGTGCATTGCCACCGTCATACGACCGTTTGTACAGCCAAATGGAATCCACCTACCGCGTTGCCGACCAAAGCGCATTTGCTATCAGCCTTGGAATGGTGACTCCAACAATTCTCGATCACGGTTCACAAGAAGCACGCGATCTGTACGTGCGCAAGTTGTGGCGCGGCGAAATGATTGCATCGCAGTTGTTCTCCGAGCCAGGCGCAGGTTCCGACCTTGCATCTCTCACCACCAAGGCTGTAAAAGACGGCGACGAGTGGGTTATCACCGGCCAGAAGGTGTGGACCACCGGTGCGCACTACTCCGACATCGGCGAAATCATGACCCGTACCGACTGGGATCTTCCCAAGCACAAGGGCCTCACCGCATTCATCATCGACTTCAAGGATCCAAATGTTGAAGTTCGCCCGTTGAAGCAAATGACAGGTGGCGCAAGCTTCAATGAAATCTTCTTCAACGAAGTTCGCGTGAAAGACAACATGCGTTTGGGCGATGTGAACAACGGATGGAACGTTGCACTCACCACTCTCATGAACGAGCGCGCATCAATTGGCACCAACAACTCTGGTGACAACAACTTGCTCACACGCGTCATTGCAATGGTGAAGCACTACGGCTTGGAGAATGATCCACTCATTCGCACCGAACTTGCAGACATCGTTATCAACTACCGCATTGCCGGAATGAATGCTGCACGCACCACTGCAAAGGCAAAGGCTGGCCAGTTGCCCGGACCAGAAGGCTCCATCGGCAAGATGGTGTTGGTCAACAACCAAGCACGCCTCGTGAAGTTCCTGTCACATGTTCTCGGACCAAAGCTCATCGCTGACGGCGGCGAGTGGGGCACCTACGCGTGGGCAAACTTCGTTCTCGGAACACCAGGTCTTCGTATTGCTGGTGGTTCAGACGAAGTCATGCGCAACATCGTTGGTGAGCGCGTGCTCGGCCTTCCAAAAGAGCCAGGCATCGACTCACGTTCGCCATTCAAAGACATCAAGGTGTCCACCGCCAAGTAGCCGGTGGCGCTTTGGCGCTACAACAAATTCCACGACTTGCGATGCAAGTCGGTTAACCCGTGCGACTTAATTGCGTCGGTGTGCACTTTTGCGCCGTAGCCCTTGTTACCTTCCCACCCATAGTGCGGGAACTGCTCATGCAGTTCGGTCATCAGTGCGTCGCGTTCCACTTTTGCAATCACGCTTGCGGCCGACACGCATGCACAGTCTTGGTCGGCCTTTATGCGCGTCACAATGCGCGGACCGCCAGCTTCTTCCATCAGAAACGATGTGTTGCCGTCCAAGATCACAACATCGGGAGTGATGCCCAAGTTCTGCAATGCACGACTTGCGGCGAGACCTAACGACGTGACGATGCCGTACTTGTCAATCTCTGCAGCCGTGGCCGACCCCGTTGCCCACGCCATCCCCCACTCTTTGGCCACGGGCACCATTGCTTCACGTCTCTTCGGTGTCATCAGTTTTGAATCGCGAAGACCTTCAGGGATCTCCCCCACAGTTGCATCAATAGCAACGACACCAATAGTGACTGGCCCCGCAATGGCACCACGACCCACTTCGTCCATTCCCGCAACAATGCGCGCACCATTGGCGAAGAATTCACGCTCTACGTCAAGAGTGGGTTCCGGTCGTGCCATTGCATGAAGCGTAGGCTTCGCACATGGCAGGCAGAGCATCCATCACCGTTGGGAATTACATCTACACAGCTCAAGATGCTCAAAAGACCATCAGCAATCTTGATGAGATCTGGGAACACCACACACACGATTCGCACATCCCCGACGGCTGGCTCGCCGGCGCTCGTGGATTCCTCGCAGAAATGTCGTCGCTGGGCGGCATCAAGTTGCCGTCACTCGAGAATGTTGACTCCGCTTTCTCTGCACTCACTAAAGCCCTCGTTGCGAAATACAAAGAACTCACCGACCCACAGATCGAATCTTTGCTCGCAGCATCATGGCGTTTCTTCCCCACCATGCGTTTGCTGAATGAAGAACACACGGGCACCATCGCCCACATGCATGCATCAAAAGGTTTGCCGAAGAAAGCAATTGAACATGCTGTAATCACTTGGAAGGGTGTGGAGGGCGATGTGCAGGAATCACGCGCACATCACGGTCGACCCTGGCAAGCGCTCTGCATCTGGAGCACCGATGCCATTGACGCATTACGTGCACAAGGCCACCCCATTGGACCTGGATTCGCAGGCGAGAACATCACCGTTGCGGGAATTCCTGCAGAAGCGTTCCGCCCAGGCGCACACTTTCGCATTGGCACCGTACGTGGTTTCCTCACCGCGTACGCCATTCCGTGCAGTCAGAACAACGATTGGTTTCTCAACAAGAACTTCATGGCAATGAGTCATGAACGCGGCAACTACAGCCGTTTATACGCAATGGTCACCACACGCGGAGAAATTTCCGTAGGCGACACGTTTGAGTTATTCACCGACCGCTAGTGCGCAACTGTTTCCAAACGCTGTGATAACTCGCTGAACCTAGCCCGCTGATACGGCGTCACGCACGGCGACCCTTGCGCCCACCACACCGTCGAGTTGTTCTTGTCCAGTTCAGCAATCAGTGATGCAGTTGTTTGTTCCACAACTTCACCATTGTGTTCAGCATGCATGCACACGGTCCACCCGTTGTCGCCACCTACATGGGACGACAAATGGTGTGTTACCGCATCACGCGTGACCGGAACAGTGCGCAACACATCGCGAGATGCATTCAAACGAGGGTCAACAAGCAAATGCACGGGCTGCTTGGGGTGTCGATGTGCGGCGTCAAATTCAGGAATCGTGGTGCGGTTTGAAATTGCCCAGGTTGAGGTCACGCGCATGGACTCCACAACACGACCACTTGTCTCCACCACCCATGCGTCAGCAGGGTCTGCGATGAGAAAGCTGCTCCAATATGGACGACGTGGCGCGCCGCCACGTGAGTCGTGACCGCTTCCCCCTTGTCCGTACTCGGCAATTAGCCCTGAGAGCACGTGTACGGCCTCTTGCGCCGTTGTAGCGCGTTCTAACCCCAATCGCACGAGGTCCATGCCAATCAACGCATCTGGAGCATCACGTGGGTCCTCAGTGGTGTAGATGGTTTCATTTCCTATTGCCACGCCAGCTTCGTTCACTCCGTGTTCGGCACCCCAGCACCATTCAGGAAGCGATAGGACGCACGCCAAGGTGTTCTGTGCGAATGGTGCGACAGAAATGTGCGTTGCTTGAATGTCGTCGGTGTCACGTCGCGATGGGTTCCAGCGAATGATTTGGTTTTCATTCCGTGGCCGGTCGGAGTTCTTAGCAAACAGTGTTTTGCCAGATGCCGACAACGCAGGTAGTGCAACTAAGCAATCACACATGAGTATGCGATGGTGCCGCCAACAAACTCTCGCCTGTGACATCGGTGGAATGCCAGTCTCCGTGAGACAACACAAGCCCCGGCGCGCCGGAGACTTCCCACAACAGCGCAGGGCGCGCTCCGTGCCACCGCACAGCAAAACCAATACTTCGGAAAGGGTCCGCAGGAAGGCCATGCACTTCGAATGACGCACCCCACCATGGTTCAGGAATGCCGTGGCTAAGAACTTTGCACTCGCCGCCACTAGGAGACCCAGATGCCAACAACTCTTCTATCCACGCGATTCCAGCGAGGCCTTCTGGCATCTCGACAGGAAGTTCTTCAGATGGACGATCAGCCAATCGCAACCATGCAGAGCCAATGTCACCAGCAGCGGTGTCGTCGCCCAACTTCACACAGGCCAGTGCCGAAGTGAGCAATACATGTTTGGTGTCCCAACGCAACACCTTCGCGCGCTTCTCTGCCTTCAGCCTCTTTTGCACAGCATCAACCACGTGAAGAATGGATTCGGAATGTGTCTCTCCCATCCGGACCAATTCAATTGCTGCGTCGTCTGCGCCAATTCCCAACAGCATGTCACTTCGCATGCGCGAGACGCCCGCAACGATGGTGTGGTCGGGGACATTGATGCGAGATGCAGCATCACACGCTTTCTCCCAGCCGCGAACCACTTGTTGATGGTTCGGCGTGTCGTCTGGCAAACGACCGTTATGTGGTGACTGATGCGCCAATGCAATACGAGTGGTGGACTTGTGGCCCACGGGCACGACGAGAGACTCAGCAGGTAGTTCAATGCCTAACGGTGGCTGAGTTGATGGTTCGCGCGTGGTGAGAACATCACTTCGTGTGACAGCAATTGCAACCGGCATGGGCGAGTCGTTCTCAAACTCCATAACGGTCATGCCGCCAAGGTCTGCCACCGCATACACACGCTGAATGAGATCGCCGCCCGGAATGTGAACTCGTGTTTCAGCAACGGGATACCCCGCATACCACTTCTGTCGTGTGGACACTTCTGTACGTGGCGTGTACCAACGGTCGTCGGCTGCAATAAACCAGTCCAACTCGCGTCCATCGGGTGGAAGCAGTGATCCGTGTTCTGTCACCGTGCCACGCCACGCGCCGCCGCGATTTCCGATTATTCGACCTGACATTTATTTCACTTCCGGACGTGAGCGTCGAGACATAAGAGCAACAAGCGCATCGGCTGCATTCTTTCCTTCATGACACACAGCGACCACTTGTTCTGTAATGGGCATGTCAATTCCGTGTTGATGAGCAAGCTCAAGTACCGATTTAG
Organism: uncultured Acidimicrobiaceae bacterium; assembly: GCA_903904615.1. Lineage (GTDB taxonomy): Bacteria > Actinomycetota > Acidimicrobiia > Acidimicrobiales > Ilumatobacteraceae > UBA2093. Next base: position 9,812 of record CAIVDG010000101.1, read on the forward strand.
AACTGCGAACACCTTCGGCGACCATAGATGTAGACGCGATGATGTCCTCTAGCGCTTCGCCTTGACCTAAACGCATTCCCACGGTGGTGTTTCTACTGCTGGTAGAGGAACATGTTGCAATGAGGTCACCCATTCCGGCAAGGCCAGCGAGTGATTCAAGTTGACCGCCCAGTGCAACAGCAAGACGTGTCATCTCTGCCAGTCCGCGAGTAATAAGAGTTGCGCGCGTGTTATCGCCGAAACCCATTCCCATTGCAATACCCGATGCGATTGCAATGACGTTTTTGACAACCCCTGCAATTTCACAACCCACTACATCGGGGTTTGTGTACACACGGAACGTTGGGCTGGAAAACAACTCTTGCAAGGCAGTCGCAATGACTGCGTCGTCTATTGCAACAACACTTGCTGCAGGTTGGCCTACGGAAATCTCTGACGCCAGGTTCGGACCAGTGAGCACTGCAACTGGATGACCCGGTAGTACTTCGTTCGCCACTTGCGACATTCGAAGCATGGAGCCAGCTTCCAGGCCTTTCGACAAACTGACCACCGGCACCCACGGCCGAATGAACTGCGATGCCTCGCTGAGTACATGACGGAACCCTTGCGATGGAACTGCCATGACCACGATGTCGGCCGACGAGACGGTGTCTTCTAACGACATCGATGCACGAAGATTCGGAGAGAGCCCAATGCCGCCGATGTAGTCGGGGTTGATGTGGTGGGTATTGATGGATTCGACAATCTCGGGCCGGCGCGCCCACAACGTGGTGGGAGTGTTGGCGGCCGCAAGGGACGCAACTGTGGTGCCCCACGAGCCAGCACCAATCACCGCCATGTTCATTTGCGCCATCACGCCAGCGTAGGCGACTTGAGAGCCAAGGTTCGTAGGCTGACTATGTGCGCGTCGCTGTCGTTATCCCCGTGAAGTCGTTCACGCTTGCAAAGGGACGCCTGAGCGACACGCTGACTCCGGCCCAACGCGAGACACTCGCCATGGAATGTGCCACCACCGTTCTTCGCGCTGCGTCTCCACTTCCTGCGTATGTGGTCTGTTCTGACCCCGTCGTTGCTCAATGGGCCACATCACATGGCGCACACGTTGTGCAGTGCCTCACACCTGGCCTCGATGTTGCCGTTACAGCGGGACGAGACGCAGCTCGCGAAGATGGTTACGACCATATTGTTGTGGCGCACGCAGACCTGCCGCTTGCTCAATCGTTTGCACATGTGGCACGCGAAGGAATTGTCACAATGATTACCGACCGACATTCCGACGGAACGAACGTGCTCTCGTTCCCCATTGCGTCTCAATTCTCCACCGCATACGGACCAGGAAGCTTTGAAAATCACATGCAGATTGCAATTGATGCACATCTTCAGTACGAAGTGATTCTCGACCCCAACTTAGAACTAGATCTCGATACTGCAGACGATCTCACCGAACTTCACCGAAGGACAACTCATGAGCGCTAATGAACCTGGGCAACCGCCACTTGCACCACCGACACATACGTCAAACCTCGCCGTTCCAGCCATTGTGTTGGCCATTGGCGCCCACCCCGACGATGTTGAGTTTGGGTGTGGCGGCACTCTCGCAAAATGGGCATCAGCCGGAACAGTGGTGCATCACCTTGTGTGTACCGACGGATCAAAAGGCACTTGGAATCCAGACGCCGACACTGTTGCGCTCATAGCTGACCGCCAACGCGAACAACGTGCCGCGGCTACAGCATTAGGTGCAACAGGGACTGTTTCTTTCTTGGGTTATGTAGACGGCGAGCTTGAACATTCTCGAGAAGCAGTCGACAAAATTGCACTCGCTATTCGCACTCTTCGCCCCACAGTTGTGTTGTCACACGACCCGTGGAAGCGGTACCGACTTCATCCGGACCATCGCAACACCGGCCTAAACGTGTGCGATGCAATTGTCGCTGCTCGCGACCCGCATTTTTTGAAACATCACATGACTGAACATGGCGTCACGCATCATCGCCCTGACGCCCTCTTGCTGTGGGAAGCCGACGAGCCAAATCACTTTGAAGATGTCTCTGACTTTGTGGAGACAAAACTTGTGGCCCTCGAGCGACACGAGAGCCAATTTGAATCAACCATGAAAGCCACGGATGATTCAGGAATGGACGTGTTCAGAAATCGCATGCGCACGCGAATGACAGAACTTGGTGCGCCTCACGGTGTGAAGGCTGCTGAGATCTTTCATCTCATGAACAGGCTCTAAGAGAACTGTTCTTCTACCCGCCCCAGATCCTGGTGGGCAAACACAATGTGTCGGATAAATAGAGAAGAGGGGGGCTTTCGCCCCCCTCTTCCACACTCCGAGCCGGTTGGTTTGTTTTGCTTGAAAGAGCGAAGAAGAATTACTTCTTCTTCGCAGCCTTCTTGCGCTTTGCAGGCTTGCGCTTTGCTGCAGCCTTCTTCTTTGCAGGAGCTGCCTTCTTGGCAGCCTTCTTGCGCTTTGCAGGAGCAGCCTTCTTGGCTGCCTTCTTGCGCTTTGTTGCTGCCTTCTTCTTTGCAGGAGCAGCCTTCTTTGCTGCCTTCTTCTTCTTTGCAGGAGCCGTTTTGGCTGCTGCATTCTTCTTGCGTGGAGCAGCCTTCTTAGCTGCTGCCTTCTTCTTGCGTGCAGGAGCTTTCTTAGCTGCTGCTTTCTTCTTTGCTGCCACTTGAGTTTCCTCTCGTTGGGTAAGTGGTTACTTACGGTTTGGGTTCAGCTGAGCTTTTAATGTTGAGCTCGCTGTGAACTTCATCGCAGTGGAGGCCGGAACCGTTACTGCTGCACCCGTTTGTGGGTTGCGGCCGGTACGTGCCTTGCGAGCGGTTGTGCTGAACGAGCCGAAGCCCGGCCATGCCACCTTTTCGCCTTCTTTAGTAGAAGCCACTACCAGGTCAAAGAAAGCGGTGAGTGTGCGTTCGGCATCTGCCTTGGAACACTCTGCTTGCTTTGCTACCTCTTCGATGAGCTCTGCTTTGGTCATTGTTTTTCCTCCTCGGAATCGGAGTGGTACAAACAATCTGAACGGCTATTTGCGTGAATTGCAAGCATTCAATTACTTGCAAATGCAAATATCGTGTTTTTTCGCGCATCTGCGATCATTGCGATGCACGCAAGATCATCAATCGCTGACTGCATATTCAGCCGTGTCACTCGTGCAGCGATCACATCGAGTGAGTTCTTCAATTGCCGGGCACGGTGCCGCTGTGCAAACGAGAGTGGGAACAGCAAACCCAATAATTGCAAGGGTTTGCGAAGATTCACACCCGCAATGATGTCATAGCTTTCACTGCAACATTTCAACTGTGTCATGCAATGAAACCAGCGCAGACAGTGCAGTGCGGAACGTATCAACGCCATGTTTCAGCCTGTGTATAACTGCGTGACGAAGGTCATTCTGCACGTCGAAAAAAATTTTGAAAAATTTCTGAAAAATCCCCAAAAAGATGCTCACTCACCGATTCGTGAACAAAAAATTTTGTAAACCATCCACCACTTCACCCTGCGTCGTGATGAATGATGTGGAACATCGATGGAGTTGCGGAGCGCATCGATGCCGACATTGCGTCACCTGAGAATGCAATGACGAGCATCTTGAATCCTTCCTCTTCTGTGCGCACGCGCATCGTTCTCGATACTTCAGTTCTTGTCGCAGACCCCGGATGTCTTCATTCATTCCCTAGTTGCGACATCGTCATTCCACTCACCGTTGTTGAAGAACTCGATGGACTAAAGAGTCGACCCGACGATGTTGGCCGCGCTGCACGAACTGCACTGCGCACTATTGAAGATCTGCGTCGGCGTGCTGGTGGTTCTATCCACGAACCAGTACCACTTGGTCCAGACCCCGATGGCGCCACGTTGCACATCGAGGTCAACGGCATCCAGCGCGAACGCCTTCTCGAGAACGGTCTCAATCCAGAGGTTCCCGATAATCGAATTATTGGTGCCGCTTTGGGCCAGTCCCTTCGGGCACCCACCCAGGTTATCTCCAACGACGCAGGCCTTCGAATTAAGGCCGCTCATCTTGGCTTGGTGGCGGCAGAGCATCAGCCCGTGGGCCGTGCTGCAAACACGCGCCCGATGGGGTGGTTCACGTTGGATGTTCCCGGTGCTTTGGTGAACGAGCTGTATGAACACGGCGAAATTGCTACGTCAGCATTCGAACGTGAACACGAATTAGTCGTGAATGAGTTTGCTGTTGTGAAGTCTGGTTCTCAGTCGGCTCTCGTGCGTTGCAATGGCGAAATGGTGGAACTACTTCCCGCCGCATCCCCCGAAGCCTGGGGGTTGCGCGCACGTTCGAAAGAACAGCGATTCGCGCTTGAACTTCTCATGGACCCCGATGTCAGTGTGGTGGCACTCGACGGTCGCGCCGGAACTGGCAAGACCGTGATGGCTATCGCTGCTGGTCTTGAACAAGTTGTGGAGTCCCGAACCTATGAACGACTCGCGGTGTATCGCCCACTTGTTCCTGTTGGTCGCGCAGATGTGGGTTTTCTTCCTGGCGGACTCGACGAAAAACTCGACCCGTGGATGTCTGCCATTCACGATGCCATCGTTGCCCTTACCGACCAGCGCAGTAGTCACGATGCACGCCGCCTCATTGACGATCTCACGGCGCGCGGACAATTGTCGTTGGAATCGGTCACGTTCTTGCGCGGCCGTTCGCTACACCGTCAGTTTGTTGTTGTAGACGAAGCACAAAACCTTGAACCCACAACGCTCAAGACCATCCTTACCCGCATTGGTGAAGGAACCAAAGTGGTGTTCACCGGCGACACCAGCCAAATTGATGCGCCATACATGGGCGAATCAAACAATGCGCTCGCTGTTCTTATTCATGCGTTTGCAAATCAACATTGCTTCGGGCATGTCACTCTCGCATCGTGTGAACGAAGCGAAGTAGCCAGCCTGGCTGCCGAGTTGCTGTAGCGCCTGTGGCACACTAAGTGCCATGGCCGAAACACCCGATTCATTCGTTCGCTCTTTCATTTCCAAACTTGTTGCACGCGACCTCGCTGGCGCAGCAGACATGGTGACTGCAGATTTTGAATACGACAATGTGCCCATGGGTAAGGCATTCGGCCCTGAAGCTCTCACCACCACACTCTCTGGATTCTTTGGAATGTGCTCCAACATCGACTGGGAGATCCTGCGCCAAACATCATCGGGTGATATGGCACACGGAACCGTGCTCAACGAACGCGATGACAGAGTGGAGATTCACGGCCGATGGGCCACGTTGCCAGTTGCCGGGGTGTTTGAAATTCGCGATGGAAAACTCACGTTGTGGCGGGACTATTTCGACCGACAAGCCATCATCGATGTCATGACACCACCGAGTGAGTGACCCATTTCGTTGGGCAATGAATTCATCTCTGCACCACCCCACGCTTAGAGTTTGAAATATGAGCAATAAGTACGAAATATCGCGATCAGAATCTTTACGCAATGTCTCGTTTGCCGTTGTCGACTGTGAAACAACTGGTGTCAATCCTGAAACAGATCGAATATTGCAAGTTGCCGCCATCATTGTTAACGGCGAGGGCGAAGTGGTCGATCAATTCGACACCGTGGTCAGGCCGGAAAGCCCCGAGAGCTACACCCACGGTGCAGAGCACATCCACGGCATCTCCAAAGAACAAGTGGAAAACGGCATGCCACTACGAGAGGCACTAGAGAAACTCTGGACCATCAGTAGCGGAAACGTGTTCACGGCTCATAACGCTCGCTTCGACATTGGCTTTCTTCACGCCGAGTCAGAGCGCGTTGGCCTCAGTAACCGAATCGATACACATGTCGACACTCTTGCCCTCGCACGCAAGACCGACGCAGAGAAAACTCGTCGACACACGTTGGACGCTCTCTGCGAGCACTACGGCATCGAACGCGAAAAAGCCCACGACGCCAAAGCCGATGCAACAGCTACCGCAGAACTACTCATTCATCTCATGAAAGAGATGGGCGTAGAACGGTCCGATCAGTTGCCCGACTTGTTCGCGTAGCGGCTCAATACATCAGTCGCCGTACGGTTCAATAGGTCCACAACAGATTCGGGACCCACTACTTTCACGTCGCCTTCGGCGCGCAACAACAAACGGCCTAACCAGTGGTCGCTGTTCACCACCATCTCCACACGGAATGTTCCGTCGGCGCGCTCTTCGAGCACAGTGCAGGGGTAGGTCTCTACAACCCATGCAGATGCTGCACCCACTTCAAGTACTGCACGTGTCTTGCCAGATGCATCGGTAAACCAGGACGGAACTTCAGCATTTACTGCCACCACTGGAACATGCTCACCGGTAAGCACCACGCCGCGAATACGGTCCACGCGGAAGTGGCGCTGGCTTCCCGACAAATCGTCATCTGCGGTGATGTACCAATGACCACGATCTGTGAAGACAGAACGAACCGTGACGGTGCGGTCTTTCTCTGAGTTATCTGCTGGAGTCCAATAAGTAATGGCCAATCGCTCCCCCGTGGCAGCCGCAGTGGTGACTTCGTCCAAGAAGGCGGGAGACTCTGTGTCTACATCCACAATGCCTTCGCCAAGAATGGCGCGCAGTTTCTTTACTGCAGACTTCAGTTCTTTTCGACCAGAGAAGCCAGGAATATCTTCGGCGGCTGCAGCGAGAAGACTTAATCCGAATGCTTCGGATGATGTGAGTTCAAGGCGACGTTCAAAGTGCTTGTTGCGGCCCACATAGATAAATCCCTCGTCCAGATAGACCTCGGTGAGTTCTAACGGCGTATACGGCGGCGTGCCACACATGGCCGCTAGTTCTAAGTCTTCGATGAGGTCGGACTCGCTGATGTTGAACTGTTGAGCCATTTCAGAGATGGCCACCTTCTTGCGCTGCATCAGCCATGGCAACATGACCAGCAACCCCTTTACGCGGTCTTCTGCTTTGCGTGGTCCACGACGGCCGCTCATGATGCACCTCCTGCCATGCGCTGAAGATCAGCGATGATTTCATTTCGAATGTGGTCGGGAGAGAGCACTTCGGCGCGGTCCACCATGGCGTACAACCATGACTTGAATGCTGTGCGATTTCCACACGACACTTCAACGTCGATAGAACCGTCTGTACGGCGAGCCACGATGGCGTCATCTCCGAGTTCGCGCACAGCAGCAGGTGCGACTCGATGGTCGAGACGCACAACTGCAACTTCTTGTGGCATGCCAGGAAATTCTTTTGGATCTCGAGAAAACGCGGTGAGGACATTGAAACCGGCGGGGCGAACAAATGCCTGCGGTTCACCACATGTGATGTCTGAGTCGATGCGGTCGACGCGATAGGTGACTTGCATGTTGCGCTCTACGTCGAATGCAATGAGGTACCAGAACCCATTACGTGCGAGCAATCCGTACGGATGTACAACACGTGGGCGATCGCGATACACAAACGACGTAACGGACTGGGATTCGATGGCATCCCACAACGAAGGCAACACATGCGAATGCGCATCTACCTTCACAGTGGTGGGCATTTCCGGGCTAGAAACTTCGCCACCCAACCACTGCACTGCCTGCTTTCCCCACGTTGTTCCAATTTGAACAAGAGCAGCTGCCTGCTGAAGAGCGTCTAGTTCGTCTTCGCTGAGATCAAAGTTGAT
>CAIVDG010000102.1 GCA_903904615.1 uncultured Acidimicrobiaceae bacterium
TACCGCGTAGCGCAGTACTGGTTGCCCATTGTTGTGGGCTGGCTCTGTTACCTGTCGCTTCAAGTTGGTCCGTGGGCTATTGACCGTCGTCATCGCCTTGCGTCTCTGCCTCGAGTGGCCCAATCACAGACAGAACGCGGCCTCACCACTGTGGATTGGGTGGAAAAGTTTGCGCCACGCGACCGCACAGGCCAATTCCCCATGCCCGCAATCGACCCTAACGAACTTGAATACCAAGACGATACGGACGGTTCGGCTCGCCCTGAGTAGCGTTTGGTGCCATGACAACACATGAGCGCCCCTTTGGTCGGTACCTCGAAGACTTTGTGCCCGGAGACGTTTTTCGTCATTGGCCTGGCAAGACAATTACCGAATATGACGATCACCTCTTTTGCATGATCACTATGAACCATCACCCTCTGCACACCAACGACTGGTTTGCAAAGGAAAGCGTTCAGGGCCGCAATGTTGTCGTAGGCAACTTGGTGTACTCGCTTGTCCTCGGAATGAGCGTGCCCGATGTCAGTGGAGCAGCAATTGCAAACCTGGAAGTGGAAACACTTCAGCACAAGTTCCCCACATTCCACGGCGACACTATTCATGCCGAAACACGCGTACTTGAAGTTGCAGAAAGCAAGTCAAAGAACGACCGCGGCATTGTCACTGTGGAAACGAAGGGCTTCAACCAAGACGGCAAAGAAGTGTGTTACTTCCGTCGTCGCGTCATGGTGTGGAAGCGTGATAGTGCGCCAGATCGTCGCCGTCCGTACGACGGACAGGACGTGTGGGCCGACTAACCCGCAATGACCGCATCGCGGTCGCACTTTTGAAATGGGGAAGTGACACGCTGCGTGACTTGCCGTGGCGTCGCACGCGCAACCCATGGCATGTATTGGTGAGCGAAGTCATGCTGCAACAGACATCTGTTGCACGGGTACTTCCGAAATTCGAAGCTTTCATCAACGAGTTTCCCACTCCACATGACTTGGCGTCGGCACCGCTAGGTGATGCATTGCGTTTGTGGTCGGGTCTTGGGTACCCGCGCCGCTGTCGCAATTTGCGAGAAGCAGCGCGTGTCTTACATGAAGATTTCAACGGAGAGTTTCCCGAATCTGTTGACGTATTACTCACTTTGCCTGGAGTAGGGCAGTACACCTCGCGCGCTGTGTTGGCTTTTGCCTTTGAACACGATGTTGCCGTGGTGGATACCAACGTGTCGCGCGTGTTGTCGCGACTTGAAGGACGTGCGCTCAAGGCCAAAGAACTTCAAGTTCTTGCTGATTCATTTGTGCCGCAAGGTCTTGGGTGGGAGTGGAATCAAGTGATGATGGACTTTGGCGCTCGTCATTGCACCGCACGCCAACCACAATGTGCACAATGCCCACTGCGTCAACTCTGCGTTTGGAAGGGCGAAGGTGTCGACCCGGCGCCTGCATCGGCCGGGGCTAGCAAGCCCCAGGGAAGGTTTGAAGGTTCAGATCGTCAAGCCCGTGGTCGCGCAATGCGCGCCGTTGCAGATGGAGTCACCACTCTGGCGGCACTCACCAAGACAATGGGTGTTGAAGAAGACCGTGCGCGAACTTTGGTAACCGCACTTGTCGACGAAGGTTTGCTTGTGCGTTCGGGCAAACGCTTTACTTTGCCGTAACCCAATCAACAATTAGCGCGTTTACTTCGTCGGGCTTTTCCAATTGGAGAAAGTGGCCAGCACCGTCCACGATGCGAAGAGTTGCCCATGGCGCAAAGGTGGTAATCGATTCAGCTACTTCGCGACCAATGCAGCCGTCGCTTGCGCCATGTAGATACAAAGTGGGCTGAGGTAGTTCACCGCCACCTGCAGCTTGAACTGCGTCGTACTTTTCGGATCGTGGCCCGGCGCCAAGAGTGCATCGGTAATAAGCAAGTGCCGCCGACAAGTGTTGTGGATCACGAAGACATGCTTTGCAGTTTTCTGCATCGTCAGAACCGCTGTAACCAGGTGACCAGTCGCGCCACAGCATGTCGATGAAGGCGAGGTCGTTCGACGGAACAACGAGGTCGGACAGCGGGTGCTGGAAATAGAACATGTACCAACTGCGCTTGATCTGGTCCATGTTGTTGATGAACGCAACGTTCATGGCGCCACCTGGGGGCACAGCCATGCCTACAACGCGCTTCCACCGCGATGGCTCGGAGCCTGCAGCGCCGTACACCGATGGAGCGCCCCAGTCGTGACCAATGATGACTGCGTTCTCGTCGCCACCCAGTGCTTCGTGCAATGCATTGGCATCGGCAGACAATGCGCCGGTTTGGTACATGCCGTCTGCAGCAAGCGACGTTGGCGCATACCCACGAGTAAATGGAGCTACTGCGCGAAAACCAGCGTCTGCCAAGGCAGGCAGCAGGTAGCGCCAACTATGCGCTGAGTCTGGAAATCCGTGAAGGCACAAAGCCAGTGGACCTGTGCCGCATTCAAGAAAGGTGAAGTCGATGCCATTTGCACTGACGGTTCCCGTGGTGATGTGTGGTGCCATAGGGAGAACCGTAGTGCCTGTGGTGCGACAGGCGTCACCTGTATGAGACATGGGTAAAGCGGTGAAGTTCCGTAGCGTTTCTCGCATGGGGGCTAGGCCATGCTGACTGTGACATTCCACGGCGTACGTGGTTCAACGCCGTGCCATGGTCCGTCCACGGCAAAGTACGGCGGCAACACGTCATGTGTATCAGTGCGCGCACCTGGTCGTCGTCCCATCTTGTTAGATCTCGGAACTGGTCTTCGTTACTTCGGAAAGCAATACACCGCCGGAACAGAAATTCCGCTGAAGGCAATTGCATTGGTCACTCACCTTCATTGGGATCATGTTCAAGGCTTGCCGTTCTTTACGCCAATGCTTCACCCTGGTGCACGTTTGGAAATTTTTGGTCCACAACAGTCCGACGGAAGTTCTTTCGAGAATGCAATGAAAGAAGCAATTTCGCCACCAACATTTCCTGTCGGACTGAAGGATTTTCCTGGCAACTTTTCTTTTTCTGACGTTGCGGACACCGAATGGGAAATGGATGACTACAAAATCATCTCGCGACTTGTTCCTCACATTGGTCCCACCGTTGGATACCGCATTGAATTTGCGGGATCCACCATTGCGTACATCTCCGACCATCAACAACCACTCGATGGTTCGTTCCATCTTCCAGAGGGCGTGCGTGAACTTGCGCAAGATGTTGACCTGTTAATTCACGATTCCCAGTACACGCCCCAAGAATTTGCGGTGAAGTCAAATTGGGGTCATTGCACTGCTGAATTCGCCATGGGTATTGCGGCAGCAACCGGAGCGAAGCGCTTGGCGTTGTATCACCACGATCCAGATCGCACCGATACCGCCCTTGACGCAATGGCGGCGTGCGGATCAGGCAAAGGCATGGAAGTGTTTTTTGCTCGCGAGGGCGGAACAATTTCCGTCTGACAGCTCTGGTCTACTGTTGTGGTGTGACCTCAGATATCAGCCCCGCACTCTTTCGCTCCGTACTCGGGCACGCACCAACGTCCGTTGTTGTAGTGACCGGGTGTGATGCATCGGGCAAGCCCTTCGGAATCACCATCGGGTCATTCGTATCCGTATCGCTCGATCCGCCACTCGTTGGTTTCCTGCCTGGCACTTCATCACGATCATGGAGTTCAATTCAGGAATCGGGTCATTTCTGCGTCAACATTCTTTCGGCAGAACAAGAAGAGTTGTGCTGGAAGTTTGCAAAAGAAGGCGACGACAAGTTCGAGGGCATTTCTTGGACCAAATCGTCAACGGGAAATCCTGTGTTGCCGGGTGTCATTGGGGTGATTGATTGCTCCATCGAATCCCAAGAAGTGGTGGGCGACCATTACTTCGTGGTGGGTCGCGTATTAGAGATGTCTCATGCAGATAACGCGAGTAACGCAATGGTGTTTTTCCGCGGAAAAGTGGTGAGCGCCACATACCCAACTGCGTAATGTTCGCTCGTGTTCTTGCCGCCGTTGTAGGTGCTGTCATTCTTTTTGCTGGTGCCACGAAAGCCACCGGCTTTCAGCAGTGGAAAGCCGATGCACGTTCCCAGGGACTTTGGCCGATTGTCGCCTATGTCTTGCCGGGTACTGAACTGCTTCTCGGCGCATTACTCATTGTTCTTGCACCAACGCCAGTTGTACTTGGTGCGGCAACTTTGCTGTTGCTTATCTTCACTGCGTATCTGCTTGTGCTTGTGACATCTGGGTCAACCGTTCCGTGCGCATGTTTCGGCGCGCGGTTTTCAAAAGCACCATCGTGGCGAGATGTGTTGCGCAACGTTCTCCTCATGGGTGCGTTGTTCGTCGCTGCTGCGCTGTATTGACCAGTGTTCGTTATTGCACGCAACTCATGGCGAATGCCAGGGTTCGTGCTTCATCGCGCCACTGTTCGTAACGTCCCGAGGGCCCACCGTGCCCCGCACCCATTTCGCACGTAAAGACAACCGTGGTGTCGGGCGATTCATGCCGCATCTTCGCAACCCATTTGGTGGGCTCGTGGTAACTCACACGCGGGTCGTTTAGTCCGGCCGTTACATACAACTGCGGGTAGGCCACATTCGTGGTGTTGTCGTACGGCGAATACGACTGGATATACGAGGCGAACGGTTCTGTACGGGGGTCACCCCATTCCTCCCATTCCGTCACAGTGAGCGGCAACGATGGATCACTCATTGTTGTCACCACATCCACAAATGGAACTTCAGCAATTGCGCCTGCGAATCGGGCCGGATTCATAGTGATGCATGCGCCGACCAATAAACCGCCAGCACTTCCTCCGCGAACGACAAGTTGTGAGCCATTACACACCTTGGTGTCGGCAAGGTGACTTGCTGCATCAACGGTGTCGGTGAACGTGTTGCGCTTGTTCAAAAACTTGCCGTCCAAATACCAAGTGCGTCCCATTTCGCCACCGCCGCGTGGATGAACTAACGCCCACACCCATCCGCGGTCCAGTAGGGAGAGCCGAGCAATAGAAAACCACGGAGCAAGAGAGATTTCGTAGGCGCCGTATGCATACACCAAACCTGGAGCAGTGCCGTCAAGTGGAGTGTCGCGATGATGAACGATGTCGACAGGCACGCGAGTTCCGTCGGTGGCCGTGGCCCATAGTCGTTGCGAAACATAGTGAGAGAGGTCGCAATTCAGCACTTCGGTGAGTTTCAATGTTGTGAGAGACGAGTCGCGCGGCGAGTACCACGCCACTGTGTTGGGTGTGGTGAGCGACTGATATGTCAGACGAATACCACGAGGGGAGTAGTCGGGGTTGACATCAAGTTCTACTTCGTGGGGTTCGTTGAGGATTGTTAACGGAGAAATCGTTCCATTTGTCGTCACCAGTGACAGGACTTGTTGTGCGTTTTCCCACCGTTGCATCACAGCAAACGTTTCAAAACAGTCGAACTGCACAATGCGCTTTGATGGTGAATGTGGAATAAGTTCGGTCCACTCTCCGCCGTTCTCAGGCATTGTCATCACACGAAAATCATCTGCATCCAAGTTGGTGGTGATTGCAAAGATTCCATTCCAATGATCTGCCTGGTATTCAACGTTGTCGCGTCGTGTTGCAAGAGAACGTGGAGAATCTGTTGGATGCAGTGAATCAATCACCCAGCACTCACTTGACGTCTTGCTTCCTGACTCAATCATGATCCATTTGCCAGAACGCGATTCACTGACGCCAACAAAGAAGCGTTCGTCTGTATCTTCAAGAACCAGAACATCGTCGGAAGAAGCGGTTCCTACTTTGTGTCGCCACACCTGGTGTGGGCGCATTGCTTCATCGGGAACCACGTAGAACAACCATTCATCGTTGGCAGACCACGCTGTGCCGCCCCATGTGGTGTTGGGAATTTCATCTGGCAGATCGGTATTGGAGGAGAGGTCTCGAATGCGCAGTGTGTACATCTCGCTGCCGTCGGTGTCGCTCGACCAAGCAAGCAGGTGTCCACTGTGCGACACGTCGAATGCGCTTAACGAGAAGTAGTCGTGCCCTTCGGCCTCAATGTTTTCGTCGAGTAACACGGTGTTCAGGGCGGTCTCTGCGCTGTCGCCGCGGGAATGAATGGCGTATGACTTGCCCGTTTCGGTTCGGGATGCGTACCACCAGCCGCGATGAAGCACTGGATAAGACGAATCGTCTTCCTTCACTCGTTGTTTGATCTCGCCAAAGATGGCATCGATGGTGGCGGTATGCGGCTGAAACCATTCGGTTGCGAAAGTATTTTCCGCGGCCAGGTACGCAAGAGTCTCGGGGTCGTCTTTGTCTCTTAGCCAGGCGTATGGGTCGGTCGCTGGGCCGGTGGGACGTTGCCATTCATGAGGACGACGAGGGGCTCGTGGCATGGCAGAAGTCATTGAGGGAAGGCTATGGCGACAAGGCAGGTACCGTGAGCGCGTGCGCGTATGGATTGACCAAGACCTCTGCACGGGGGACGGACTGTGCGTCGACCATTGCCCCGATGTCTTTGTGCAGCTTGAAGATGGCATCGCCTACGTTGCTGAACGCGGGGAACCCCTCAACGACCCCGGTGGCTCTGGTTCTTTGGCTGTTGTGGTCGAGCGGGACATTGCCGCAGTGGTGCAGGCAGCCGATGTGTGCCCAGGTGAATGTATTTTCATTGAACTCGAACCAGCATTTGAGGAAATGACAGGGTCGTAATTCCCCAAATATGGCGCACCCTTCACTTAGTGTTGCGCGCCATGACACCTCGTAAGAATTTCGACCATCTGCCACACGGCTTGGCCAAGGCACTTTCGGTCATTGGTGAGTGGTGGACACCATTGGTCATCGTCTCCATCCACGAGGGAAATCATCGCTTCGAAGCAATTCAGTCATCGCTCGACATCGCGCGCAACATCCTCACCGACCGCCTCACAACGTTGGTCGACAACAAACTCGTTCGCAAGGTGGAATACAGCTCTCGTCCACGGCGTTTCGAATATCACCTCACCGAGGCTGCGCTAGAACTCATCCCCATCTTTAACGATCTTGAAAAATGGGGCGACAAACACTTCGGTGACGACGACGGTCCCGCTGGTGCTCCTGCCAAGGTGTAGTAGAAATTCAGCGTGGTATTTCGCACAAAAACTCAACGGGCAATTGTTGTCTTTCCTGCAATTGCAATGGTGGTGTCGCTCGGATGCGTATCTGTGTCTCAAGCACAAAATGGCGACGAACCAGTTGTAAAGAAAACCACCACGACTGTTAAGCGCAAAACAACCTCTACTACCAAGGCGCCTAAAGGCGCAGTTTCTCAAGCAGCACTCACTGTTTTGGCCCGAATCAAAGTAGAGAGAGAACGTCCGCAGGGCTACAAGCGTGATCTTTTTAGGCACTGGACCGACGACGACGGCGACAGTTGCAACACCCGTGAAGAAGTTCTTATTGCAGAATCTCGCACACCGGCTCAAGTAGATGCGTATGGCTGCAAAGTGATTGAAGGGGACTGGTTCTCCGAATATGACGGGCTCTTGCATACCAATCCGTCAGATCTCGACATCGACCACTTTGTTCCCCTCAAAGAAGCGTGGGACTCGGGTGCATGGGCATGGAGCCCTACGCAAAGACAACGGTTCGCCAACGACCTCAGCGACCCTCGTGCACTCATCGCAGTGACCGCTGGGGCCAATCGCTCAAAGGGAGACAAAGACCCGTCTAACTGGTTGCCCAAGCGCAACGAAGCTTTGTGCGCCTATGTGACCAGTTGGGTTGCGGTGAAGACCAAGTGGAGGTTGTCGATGGACCAAAGTGAGTGGGGTCGCGTCAAGAACATCCTCACCAGCAACTGTCCGTCAGCCACCGTTGCGCCGTGGGGGTCAAGTGGCTCATCGTCACCTGCGCCTGTCGGCTCTGTTGCGCCTTCAACGGCTCCACCTTCATCGGGCGCCCCAACGGGGTCTGGCGGCGGGCTGCGCGCCGTGACGCCCCACCAGCGTTGCAAGGGTGTCGAAGTGGGTCAACGAGGACAATCGCAAGGCCTCACGTATGAATGTGTCAATCGCAAGAAAGACGGAACCCCCTCGGCTCCGGGTTACTACTACTGGCAACCGGTTCGCTAGCCCTGGTGGGGTGAGGCGCTCTGCCCGATAGCATCGTCTCCTATGTCGAAGAAGACCAAGAAGCGCAAGGCGCGCATGCGCCGCTCGAAGGCCAACCACGGCAAGCGTCCAAACATGGGTCGCGGCTAGTCCGTTTCCCAAATGACCCGCCTTGTTGCACTCCACGCAGGCGGACAACGCTCACCCTGGCAATCCATCGGGCTCACGTGTGATGAATCCACGTGCATTCTTTCCGATGTCGTTCTCTCCTTCTCTGGCGTCTCGTCGGGTCTTGTCGGGTGGACCTTCTCGTCAGATCGTGATGAATTGGTATCCGTAGACGGAATCAGCACCACTCTTGTCTCGCAGTTTCCGGTGCACCCGGCGCAATCGCCCCTCGGGTCACAACGCATTGTCGGTCTCGACCACGTGGTAGTTAACACCGACAACATTGATCGCACGAGTACGGCAATTACCGAAGTGCTTGGTCTCGAAGTTCGCAGGGAGCGTCAACTAGGCAACGGCGCTGTTCAGCGCTTTCACAAACTGGACAACACCATTATTGAAGTGGTCAGCGGA
>CAIVDG010000103.1 GCA_903904615.1 uncultured Acidimicrobiaceae bacterium
ACGTGGTGTGCACGACGCCATCATCATCAACGCGGGAGCGTTCACCCATTACTCGTGGGCTCTTCACGATGCGGTGCGATCATTCTCTGGCCCCGTCGTTGAAGTGCATCTTTCCAATCCCACTGCTCGCGAAGAGTTTCGCCACGTCAGCGTTTTGTCAACTGTCGTTAACGGAACAATCTCCGGGTTTGGCGGAGACAGCTATGTTCTCGCGTTAGACGCTTTGTTGTTGCACACGCGGTAATGACTGTTTCAACGCGGCTGCAGAGTTTCTACTCTTCTGCTTCGGCGCCCTATGTCTTGGTTGTTCGTCTGCAAGACATTCGGTGGCTCACAGGGTTCACGGGGGGCACCGCTCGGCTACTTGTAGATCGCCGTACGCAAACGTCGTACTTGCTTGTTGATGGGCGTTACGTAGAGCGTGCTGAACAAGAACTGGCGCAAGCAAAGAGCGAAACGCACGTGGTGGCAGTAGCGAGTGGTGAGACCATGGCAACCGTTCTTGCACAGCGCATTGATGGTGAGATTGCTGTGGACTTTCACCACATCACTGCAGCTCAGTTGCGTGAACTCAACGAAGAATTCCATGTTGTAGAAGAGTCGGGTCATCTCGATCGTTTGCGTCGTATTAAAGACGCGGTCGAAATTGAGTTAATGACACAGGCTGCAGCAATCGCCGACAAAGCACTTCAACATGTGGTGAGTGAAGGGCTTCTTGGTGACACCGAAAAACAGATTCGTAATCGGCTCGATGCGGCGATGCGCCATTTTGGTGCCGACACGGTCAGTTTCGACACCATCGTTGCGACTGGCGCCAATGGTGCACGGCCTCATCATGAACCCAGCGACACGGTGGTGGAACTTGGGCATGGCGTTGTCATCGACATGGGGGCCGAAGTGAATGGCTATCGCAGTGACATGACTCGAACGATTCGGATAGGCGAGTGGAGCCCCGAGTACGCCCACATGTTTGCTCTGGTGCGAGAGGCTCAAAGCGCTGGCGTGGCATCGGTGCGTGCGGGTGTGCAGGGGTCTCAGGTCGATGCTGTCGTTCGCGAGGTGTATCGCAGAGAGAACGTCGAGCATGAATATGTCCACGGAACCGGACACGGCGTGGGTCTGTATATCCACGAAGAACCCATTTTGTCTCCTCGTTGTACTGCAGTTCTCTCTGAAGGGGAGGTGGTGACCGTGGAGCCTGGGCTCTATCGTAAAGGGGTCGGTGGCGTCCGGATCGAAGATCAGGTCGTTGTCACAGGCACTCAGTGCCGCATTCTTACCCTCAGTCCCAAGGAACTCTCATGCCCGCGATCACTACGAACGATCTGAAGAACGGAATCACACTCGAACTCGACAACGGACTTTTCACCGTTGTTGAATTCCAGCATGTGAAGCCCGGCAAAGGCGGTGCTTTTGTTCGCACAAAGTTGCGCAACCTTCGTAACGGCAATGTTTTTGAAAAGACATTCAACGCTGGCATTCGAGTAGAGCAGGCAATTCTCGACAAGCGAGACATGCAGTTCCTCTACAAAGATGGCTCAGATTTCGTCTTTATGGACACCGAGTCGTACGACCAAACCACAATCGCCCCCGCAGCATTGGGCGATGCGGCTGACTACCTCATCGAACAGGCCATGGCGATCATCGCGTACTACAACGGCGAGATTGTCACTGTTGAAATTCCTGCTTCAGTGGAGTTGGTCATTGCCGAGACAGAACCAGGCGTTCAGGGTGACCGTGTGTCTGGTGCAAAAAAGCCTGCAACATTGGAAACTGGAAAAGTCATTCAAGTTCCCTTGTTTGTCAACGTCGGAGACAAGGTCAAAGTTGACACTCGCTCTGGTGACTACATCACCCGCGTCTAATGACTGACGACGCGGAAGCATTTCGCCAATACGACCCACGTACCGATGCTCGTGAGCAAGCAGTCATGCTTCTCTACGAATCAGAACAGCGCTCAGTATCGCCGATTGAACTCATGGTGGAACGTGGCGTGGCATCCGAAGACATGGCTCGAGCTCTCCTCGAAGGTGTAGAAGCTTCGCGAGAGCACATTGACGCACAAATTGTGACGCATGCGCGCGGATGGGCCATCGACCGAATGCCCGCTCTCGACCGCGCCATCCTTCGGCTTGCAATCCACGAGCTACTCGATCGCCCTGATGTTCCCGTCGCTGTGGTGATTGACGAAGCGGTCGAGCTTGCAAAACGCTTTTCTACCGATGATTCGGGCCGATTTGTGAACGGTGTTCTTGCGGCAGTGGCCAAAGTTTCCCGTCCGTCTGCGGAATGATGGTGCCGTGGATTCCACGGTTTCCTTAATGCAGTCCCTTCGCGGCTCGTTGCGACGAGTGTCTCTGTGGACGTGGTTTGTTCTTGCCATGTGCTGTGCGCATGCGGCATGGATGTCGTGGCTACAAGTCAATCTTCACCGTGGTCTAGGAACATTTGCATACGACGTTGGTCTCTACGACCAAGGGCTGTGGCTGTTGTCGCGAGGACACGCTCCGTTTGTCACTTTGATGGGGCGCAACCTCTTCGGAGACCATGCATCTCTTGTCTTGGTCTTCCTCGTGCCGTTGTACTGGATCATTCCGGGAACCGCCACTTTGTTGGTGGTTCAAGCCATGGTCATTGCGGCCGGAGCAATTCCTTTGTATCTGTTTGCGCGTCGTGTTCTTCGCAGCGAACCGTTGGGAGTCTGCGCTGCATTCCTGTGGCTTGCAAACCCAGCTGTCAACGGAACCGGAATGGAGAATTTCCATCCTGACTCATTCCTTGGCCTGTTTCTTCCTCTAGCGCTCTATGCGTTGTATGAGCGTAAGTGGCGTGTGTACACGGTTGCAGTTGTTCTCTGTTTGCTCGTGAAAGAGGACGTGTTCCTCATCATGGTCCCACTGGGAGTATTTGTTGCCTTTCGATTTGATCGACGAAGGGGAGCGTGGACTGCGCTTGCATCTGTGTTTGCTGCATTCGTTGGAATGTTTCTCTTGATGAAATCGTTGATTGGGGTTCCCACTAGAAATACCTGGAGAATTCCGTACGGAGGCCCGTGGGGATTCATTCGGGAACTTGTTACGAATCCTTTGAGCGTGGCTCGTTACCTGGTCTCGGAAGACAGAGCGCTTTATGTCTTTCAAATGGCAGCGCCATTCGCAGCGGTGTTCGCATTGTCGCCCTGGCTCACGCTGGTGGCGGTACCAGTTCTTGCCTCAAACGTTGTGAGTACGTTCTGGTACCAGCACAGCATTCAGTATCACTATTCGTTAGTGGCTGTACCAGTTCTCGTCTGCGCAACGGTGTTCGGTGTGAAAGCTGTAGCTGCAAGGTGGCGAACTTTCGTGATGGCAGGCGTAGTGGCAACCACCGCCATCACGTTCATTGCATGGGGCCAACATCCACTTGCAGTGAAGCCGCGCACAGTTCTGTCGCCGAATGCGGCTGTTGCCATTGCAGGCCGCGAAATTGTGAAAGAGGTCCCCGATGATGTGGTGGTGTCGGCTTTCGACCCCCTCGTGACGTACCTGGGGCATCGTAAAGAGGTCTATTTCTTCCCGAACCCATTTCGGGCGGTGTATTACGGCGTCGGTACAGAGTTGGAAGGAAAGCGACTGCCGGCCGCAGACCGTGTGGAGTATGTGGTTCTTCCTCGCATGTTGAACGAGTCGCTTCGATGGGATTGGGCTGAAGTCAGTGCCGGTTTCGAGGAGGTGTCCGGTAATCAGTACTGGCAAATCTTCCGGCGCAAGCAGCGTTAGCAAGATGTGGGCTGATGGTGTAGAGTTGACCTGACCGTCAAACGAGTCCTGTGAGGCTCGAACGGAAGGAAAACATGAATCTACGAATTCCCACGCACGCACGCCCCTCACAAGGGGCGTTTTTCATGCCCATCACCGTGTTCTTCGCCAGCCGGTGAG
>CAIVDG010000104.1 GCA_903904615.1 uncultured Acidimicrobiaceae bacterium
ATAAATGGGCGCCACAGGGTCTGTCGGCAGTAGCGTTTCCCCCGTGACAGACACAACGGCAGCCAGTATGCAAGACAAGATTGACGACCTTCGAGATCGCCAAGAGCAGGCACGAAATGCCGGCAGCCCTCGGTCCGTTGAGCGCCACAAGGGCAAGGGCAAGTTGCTCGCCCGTGAGCGAATCGAATACCTGTGCGACCCAGGCTCATTCCACGAACTCGACATGCTTGCTCGCCACCGTGCTCACGCAGCGGGACTTGAAGAACGCCCCTACACCGACGGTGTCATCACCGGATGGGGAACCATTGAAGGACGCAAGGTGTTCTTGTTCTCTCAAGACTTCACCGTTTTTGGTGGAGCACTTGGTGAAGTCTTCGCAGAGAAGATTCACAAGTTGATGGATCTTGCTTTGAAGGTGGGCGCACCTGTTGTTGGTTTGAACGACGGCGCTGGTGCTCGTATTCAAGAAGGTGTTGTGTCGCTGGCGTCGTACGGCGGAATTTTCCATCGCAACGTTCAAGCATCTGGCGTCATCCCGCAAATTTCTGTCATTCTCGGACCATGTGCCGGCGGTGCTGTGTACTCCCCCGCAATGACCGACTTCATCTTCATGGTGCGCGAATCGAGCCACATGTTCATTACAGGTCCCGACGTTGTAAAGACAGTGACCGGTGAAGACGTCACGCTGGAAGAACTCGGTGGCGCAATGAGCCACGCGTCAAAGAGCGGTGTTGCAACATTTGTTTCCGCAGACGAACAAGCGTGTTTGGACGATGTGCGTTTCTTGTTGTCGTTCCTTCCACAAAACAACTTGGAAGAGCCACCGGCAGAAGACCCATCAGACGATGCAGAACGTTCCTGCGACATGTTGCGCGACATTCTTCCCGTATCGCCCAACCAGCCGTACGACATGAAGAAAGTCATTCGCGAAGTGTGCGACAACGGCGAGTACTTCGAATACTTCCAGCATTGGGCAACAAGCATCACTTGCGGCTTCGCACGTCTCGACGGAATGACCGTTGGTGTTGTTGGCAACCAGCCAATGGCATTCGCAGGTGTTCTCGACATTGAATCATCAGAGAAAGCAGCGCGTTTTGTGCGCACCTGCGATGCATTCAACATTCCGCTTGTCACCTTCGTAGACGTTCCCGGCTTCTTGCCTGGTGTCAACCAAGAACACGAAGGAATCATTCGTCACGGTGCCAAGTTGCTGTATGCATTCTGCGAAGCAACTGTTCCACGTATTCAGATCATCACCCGTAAGGCGTACGGCGGTGCATACGTTGTGATGAACTCAAAGTCAATTGGTGCAGACCTTGCATATGCATGGCCAACAGCAGAACTTGCAGTCATGGGCCCACAAGGTGCAGTTGAGATTGTGTACAAGCGTGAACTGCAACAAGCAGCAGACCCTGTTGCTCGTCGTAGCGAACTTGTTGCGGAATACACAGAGAAGTACGCAAACCCCTACGCGGCGGCAGAACGTGGTTATGTAGACG
This sequence comes from uncultured Acidimicrobiaceae bacterium, assembly GCA_903904615.1. Classification (GTDB taxonomy): domain Bacteria; phylum Actinomycetota; class Acidimicrobiia; order Acidimicrobiales; family Ilumatobacteraceae; genus UBA2093. The sequence goes on from CAIVDG010000104.1 coordinate 1,500, forward strand.
ATGTGATTGACCCAGCCGACACACGCAAGAAGGTCATTGCCGGTTTGCGTATGTTGCAAACCAAGCGCGAAGAACTTCCACGCCGTAAGCACGGCAACATGCCGCTGTAGGCAAACATCATGACGGAAGAAATCAACTGGTCA
>CAIVDG010000105.1 GCA_903904615.1 uncultured Acidimicrobiaceae bacterium
CAGTTCGACCTTGTTGGTTTCGATCCACGTGGTGTCGATAAGTCTGGTGGCGTGCGGTGCATGACCGACAAAGAACTCGACACGTTCCTCTACGTGGATAACACGCCCGATACTCCTGAAGAAAAGAAGATCGATAAAGAATCCGACAAGTTTGATAACGCGTGTACAGAAAAGTACGGCGACGCGTTGAAGAACTACTCCACGGAATATGCCGCGCGCGACATGGATCTCATTCGCGCCAGCATGGGTTTTGAGAAGTTGCACTACCTCGGTATTTCGTACGGAACATATCTAGGTGGCGTCTACGCAACATTGTTCCCCGACCGTGTTGCTGGCATGGTGCTCGATGGTGCATTCGACCCACAAGGCGATAGTCCCGAGCAACAACGCACCACACAAGCCGAAGGTTTCGAGAAAGCATTCAACAACTGGGTGAAGTGGTGTGAGAAGTCGCCCGAGCAATGTTCGTTCTCGTCCAGTGATGTGAAGAAAGACTGGCTCACGCTGTACAGCGCGTTGGACAAAGAGTCACTTGTTAGCAACAAGCGCGATGTCAATCACGAAGTGATGGACACGGCAACAAAGTCTGCGTTGTATGCGGAATCTATGTGGGCTGAACTTGGCCGTGCGCTTGCTGCTGCAAAAGATGGTGATGGCTCTGCATTATTGAAAATGGCAGATCGTGACAACGGTCGAGACGATGATGGTTCGTACTCATCGCAGAACGATTCGTTCTATGTCATTCAATGCGCCAGTGGCATGGAAGGTGAAGATCCGAAAGATCCGAAAGCACTTCTGAAGAAATTGAAAACTGTTGCACCGTGGTACGCCCGTGAATACGAAGAAGACGATCTCACTGGTTCATGGTGTGAAGATGGTTTCGGTCAGCCTTCGCTTGCGGAAATCAAGTACACCGGCACTGCGCCCATTGTTGTTGTGGGTGGAAAGAACGACCCTGCAACTCCGTTCCGTTGGTCCGAAGAGATGACGCAGAACATGGGGGAGAAGGCCCGCCTTGTCACGTTCACGGGCGAAGGCCATAGTCAAATTCTTGTCGCACGTTGTGTCGACAAAATTGCGGGCGCTTTGTTCACAAAGAATGTTCTTCCAAAGAAGGGAACAAAATGTGCACCAGACGTTCCCATGGCAAAGCCAGTCTGGTGGGACACCACGGTGTCGGTGTCCGGAGTGCCACTCGATTCTGAAGTGATGAACTACTACTACGGGCTTAAGCCTGTCGACACATACGCAGAGTATTTCGCAGTTCCAGCCACCATCAGCGGTGCGTTTCGTACCATCTCTGCTGGTCTTCGCTCGAAAGGGTTGCAGTATTCCGAAGGTGAAGAAACTGATCCCACACAAGCAGGGCAGTGGTTCTTCGATGGCTCCGATACCACCAAGTTCGTAGGTGTCTTTATGTCCTCTATAGACGAACTGGAAAAGAACCAAATGGTGAAGCCAAACGGAATTGTTCCTGCCGGCCACATCGTGGTGGCCATGTACTACTACCCGTAGTTAGTTAGCCAGCTGTGGTCAACGTGGATGCATCGGCCCAGTACGAGTGGGTTCCGCTGCAAATACGTTCTGGTAGCTGAATAGTGGCAATGGGTCCATCGCTCATATTCATGGCATCAAACACCATGCAATGACTCACGTCGTTCACAACGTCCATAGTGAAGGTCACCAAGTAACCGTCGTCTTCACTGCGTTGCACAGGCTTTGGTGCAAACACGGTTTCAC
>CAIVDG010000106.1 GCA_903904615.1 uncultured Acidimicrobiaceae bacterium
CGGGCCACCCAGGCGTATCTGCGTCTAACTGCACGCCCATGGTGTTCAGATAGCCCGATACAAGCCGATAGGTGCCTGCCACCATGACCAGCTCGGTCAATTCTGCTTCGTTCCAACGCGTGGTCAGGGCTTGCCATGTTTCATCGGACACGCAGTTGTCGTGGCACAGTTCGTCGCTCATTGCGATGAGTGCCGCATCGTCGTTGCTCCACGTGTAACCAGACGAATCTGAGGCCAGCGCCGCTATCTCTTCATCGGTGATGCCCACCCGTTTGCCAATCACGGTGTGCTGACCAAATTCATACACCGCCCTGCAGTTCCAACCCACCCTCAAGATCACAATCTCTCGCTCGCGCGGCGGCAACAGACCCTTGTTCAAGAAGTACCCCGCGTAATTGAGAAATCGTTTCAACACGGCTGGGTGGTGAGCGAGGGTGGCAAAGATGTTCAGCGGAGTCCCATCGGGAGCGTCAATCCCTCTACTCAGTAACTCATGCACTTCTTCAGATGCGCCAGACACGGGCGCTATGCGTGGTAATTGCGGACGAGGAATTGAATTTGACGACATACCCCCATCTTGCCTTAGATGAGAGATGTGCCGCGCCAACCTTCACTTCCCTTCGGCGGCGAGCAACTACCTGGCGACGGGTCAGCCATTCTTATCCCCGACTTTCTCTCGACCGACGAAGCCGACGAAACATTTGGGCAACTGTTAGCGACGGTGCCGTGGGAGACCCAAGAGCTCGCCATGTTCGGAAACATCGTGCCCGAACCCCGAATGTCGGCGTGGATCTCTGACGGCATCACCTACGCATATTCTGGCTCCACACGAGTTGCGCATCCGTGGACGCCAGTTCTCGCCCACATTCGCGACCTGTGCTCGCAACAAGCACACACATCCTTCAATGGAGTTTTGGCTAACTACTACCGCGACGGAAACGACCACTTGGGTTGGCACGCAGACGACGAGATGGTCAATGGGCCAGAGCCCACCATCGCTTCCATCAGCCTTGGTGCCGAACGTCGGTTTGATTTTCGACATAACGAAACGCATGAAGTGGTAAATGTTCTTCTCCCCCACGGCTCTCTTCTCATCATGTCGGGACTCAGCCAAACATGTTGGCAACATCGCATTCCGAAGGAAACAAAACTCACCCAACCACGCATCAATCTCACGTTTCGCAAGGTGCTGAATTTGTCCTAGATTTTGACCATGCGTTCAAACATTGGCTCCATCCTCACCAAGCGTGCTCACATGAATCCAGACAACGAAGCGTTATTCGACGTTTCGGCTGGCCGACGATTCAACTATGCAGAACTGAATGATCGCACCAATCAAGTAGTGAATGCATTGGCACCAAGCGTGAAGAAAGGTGACCGTGTTGCATTGCTCATGATGAACTCGCATGAATTCATCAGCGCATTCTTCGCCATCGCAAAACTTGGAGCGGTCGTTGTTCCACTCAACTGGCGTCTTGTTCCCGATGAACTCGAATTCATTTTGAAAGATTCCGGCAGCACCGTCTTGTTCTATGGCGAAGAATTCTTGCCCTCTGTTGGAGAGCTTCACTCACGCGGTGACAAGACCGACATCAACTTGTGGATTCACACCGGAAGCGACGCAACCAAGCCACCGTTTGCGAAGGGATTCAACGAACTTGTTGACCCTGCCCCATCGACCGAACCAGAGATCACTGCGTTTGACGACGACATGTTGTACATCATGTACACGTCAGGCACTACTGGCCTTCCCAAAGGTGTCATGCACACGCACAGCACCCAAATGGAGGCACTGGTTACCTTGAATGCCACTAGTGACTTCTGCATTGGTGACCGCTACTTGAACCCCATGCCGCTGTTCCACGTGGGTGCACTCACTCCGGCAATCGTCGGCGCGTATCGCGGACTTGCACACATTCTCATGCGTGCGTTCGACCCCGTAAAGGTGTGGGAACTCGTCCGCGATGAGAAGATCAATAACGCGCTTCTCGTTCCTGCGATGTTGGGCGCATGTCGCATGGTGTACGACCCCGCCACCCACGATCACAGCACCCTGCGCTGGTTCCTCAGTGGTGCTGCACCTGTTCCAAAAGCGCTCATTGAGGCATATGCCGAAATGGGTATTGAGATTCACCAGGTGTACGGCCTAACCGAAACCTGCGGACCAGCATGTCTCACCACTCCAGAAGATGCACTGCGCAAGGCCGGCTCAACAGGCAAAGCGTTCTTCCATACCGATGTGAAGCTGGTGAGACCCGATGGTTCTGAATGCGATGTGGATGAACCAGGCGAAGTTCTTATTCGTGGTGGACACATCATGACCGGATACTGGAATCGACCCGATGCAACAGCTGAAGCCATTCGTGATGGTTGGTTCTATAGCGGCGACGTCGCCACACGTGACTCCGAAGGATTCATCTGGATTCAGGACCGTCTGAAAGACATGATCATCTCGGGCGGAGAGAACATCTACCCCGCCGAATTAGAGAACGTCATTCTTGGCAACCCAGGCGTTGCAGACGTTGC
>CAIVDG010000107.1 GCA_903904615.1 uncultured Acidimicrobiaceae bacterium
ATTCGTTTGTTCTTCGCCGACCAATTGGCGCTGTTGGCCCCTGCCATTGAATGGCCAGAACCGCCACAAGGCGACATACATGTTGCGTTGCGCCTTGCGTTACAAACACGCGGCGCAGTGTTCTTCTCACAACTTCGCGCAGCGGCACCACAAGCAACAGATGCAGAAGTTCTTGCTGCGCTGTGGGACATGGTGTGGGCCGGCGAAGTCACCAACGACACCGTGGCGCCGCTTCGCGCCATGATCGCGGGTGGAAAGGTGTCGTCGTCGCGCACCGCGCCACGCACAGTTGGCCGCACCGCGCGTCCGCGACCAGGGCGACTGAATCGTGTTGGTCCACCAACTGGTGCTGGTCGATGGAGCCTGGTTGCGCCACTGTTACAACCAGCACCAACAAGCACAGAAGCATCACATTCGTTTGCGTTGCAAATGTTGGAACGACACGGAGTTGTTACTCGCGAAGCAGTGTTGGCCGAAGGTGCGGTGGGCGGATTCGCAGGTGTGTATGGCGTATTAAAGACAATGGAAGAGCGTGGTCACACACGTCGCGGCTACTTCGTCGATGGCTTGGGTGCAGCACAGTTTGCATTGCCCGGCGCTGTCGACCGACTACGCGACGTACGCACCGCACCCGAAGCAGATCTACACCCCGAAGATGTTCCGGCTGCGTTGGTGTTGGCAGCAACAGATCCGGCGCAGCCCTATGGCGCAACTCTTGCGTGGCCGCTCACCACGGGGAGGCCAACACGCAGTGCTGGTGCCGTTGTTGTGTTGTCAAACGGCGAACCATTGGTGTGGTTCGACCCGCGTTCACATCACTTGGTCACCTTCCCGAAGTTCACGGTTGATATGTCGTGGGGAGACGCATTGGTGTCGTTAGTAAAGGACGGCCGTCGTCGCGGTGCAGAAGTGCGAAAGATTGATGGCGAACCAGTGTCGCCAGATCACCCAGCAGTTGCGGTGTTGTCGCGTGTTGGATTTGTAGAGGGCTATCGCGGTTGGTCGCTGCGCGACTGACCCAGAGAACGCAATCCGGCCCACGCCAAACCAGCAACTGCTCGGCCAAGTTCTTCTGGTTGAAAGGCGCGTCCATGGTGAATCACTTGTCGACTCACCGCTTCTGCCATTCCCACTAAGCCAATGGCGAAGGTGTACAAGTTGTCTTCCGATGCGTCAACAGCAATAAACGGTGCAATGGCACGTGCTGCTGCATCTTCAAACTCACTCACAATGTCGGCGAATTCTTCATCAACGCGCGCAGAGCTTTCAAACAACAACGCAAACGCTTCGCGGTTGTTGTGCACCCAAGTGAAGTAGGCCACCATGCCGCGTTCGGTTTGTTCGCGTGGGTCGCTGGTGCCAGACACTGCGCTGGTGACTTCACCTACCAGTTGTGCACCCACGTGGCGCAACAATTCCAAATACAGCGAACGCTTGGAGTCGAAGTATTGGTACAGCACTGGCTTCGTGAGAGACATTGATTCCGCAATGTCATTCATGGATGTGTTGTGGTAGCCGCGCGCAGAGAATGCCGTTAACGACACTTCAAGAATCTGATGACGACGGTCTACCTGCGACACGGTTACAAACCTTTTTCGCGATCGTCCCGTTCAGCAGCTTTCACTGCGTATCCAATAATGATGGATGGTGCCAACAGAATTGAACCCGCTACCAAAAGAACAATGACTGCGGTCACGAGTGGTCCTTGAAACCCGAACGCAAACGCCATGATGAAACATGCGATGGCAAATGCCCACAACAAGTAACCGATGCGATTTGCTAGCAGGTTGAGATGCGCAATTTTCTCGCGTCGTGCTCGCACGGGGTCATGTGCTGGAGAGGTCATGCAGGAAAGGGTAGAGCGTGAATGCGTGTGTGTCGCTATTTGCTACATATTTACTGGCATTAGACGGGTGAGATACCCAAAGAACACAAACAACACGGGCAAGAACACCAGCACTGTGACGGGGTACACAATCTGGGCACGTTGGCCGCGTGCAACAAATCGTTTCGCCACAATCACAAGAAGTGCAAGGACAATCGCAAGGATGATGGCGCCAGGAAGTGCGCTGGAGTCGTGAAACCAGCCACTGTCGAGCACTGCTGCAACGTTGACCACCGATGGCGAATACACCGTTGCAGGTTGAGGAGTAATAGACGACTCCAACTTTGCTTTCACAATCAATCGGTTTTTCGATGTCCATTTCGGATGGCATGTCACCAATGTGAGTTCCGCGATGGTGTTGTCGAGAGTCTTCACCACTTCCACTTGTGACGGGTCAACAACAAACGGTTCCTTGTACACCTCGTAGGTGTA
>CAIVDG010000108.1 GCA_903904615.1 uncultured Acidimicrobiaceae bacterium
CGTGATCCCATTGCGCGTTTTGAGTCATGTATGCAGAACGTCTCGCGTGAATCGGTCGACAAGTTCAACTCTGAAAACTTCTTGCGTGTGTTTGCTCACGCACGTGACAACGTCGCGCGCTAGCTAGTACTTGCGCCCGTGAACGTGGCGTTGATGAAGTACGAAGAGAACAACACACGCGGGTAGGGAAGTCATCAGTGATTTCCACACCGTTTCTGTAGTGACCGAAAGATCAAAGAAATCTCGTGGCCCAGGAACAGCAAGTGCAGTGATGGCGCATGTCGCCATAGCGGCAATAAGAAGTAGTTTCCAGCCGCGAAGTGGATGTGCCATCAGTAGCAAGATGGTGAAAAAGCACAACAGCGCAGTTGCTGTGGCGGCTGTACCAGTTTGGTCCGAAGTCCATTTGTCTGCAATAACAACGGCGATGCCACTGATGGCACCCGCTGGCCACGCAAAGCGAATAATGCGTTTCAAAAAACCAGGCTGATAGCGCTTGCTGTTGGGACCGAGTGCCAAGACGAATGCGGGAATGCCAATGGTGAGGGTGGAGAGAAGAGTCATGTGTCGCGGAAGAATGGGGAAAGAAATTCCGGCGATAGCAGCCAGAACAATAGCCACAAGACTCATTGCGTTCTTGGCCAAGAAAAGGTTTGCAACTCGCTCCACATTGCCAATCACTCGTCGGCCTTCCGCGATGACATGTGGAAGATGTGAGAACTTCCCGTCGAGAAGGACTAACTGTGCCACGGCCTTTGTCGCAGGTGCTCCGTTGTTCATAGCAATGCCAATATCCGCACGCTTCAACGCAAGTGCATCGTTGACACCATCACCTGTCATTGCAACAACATGCCCACTGTTCTGAAGCGCATGAACAATGTTTCGCTTTTGCTCGGGTGACACGCGACCAAAAATGATGTTCTCCGACAATGCAACTGCGAGTTCTTCGGGTGTTGTTCCCAGCGTTCGCGCATCGACGGGTGTATCGCTGTGTAGTCCAACTGTTTCTGCAATAGCCGCCACCGTGTGAGGGTTATCTCCGGAGAGAACCATCACTCGCACGCCTTGCTCTTTGAAAAAGTTCAATGTCTCTGCGGCATCGTCACGAATTTCTTCCCGCAGCACGATGAAAGCCATAGGTGTGAGGTCTGATGGGAGTTGGGTTGTTGCGGGAGTTGTGGGTGACTGCGATATCAACATCACGCGACGACCCGTTTCAGCGAGTTGATTGACTCGTGCTAGCAACGGACTGCTTGCGGGCAGAAGCATTTCTGGCGCACCGAGATACCACGAGCCATGATGCTGGTATGTAGATGCTTTCCACTTACGCGATGAATCAAAGGAAATGTGTGCTTCTTCTTTCCAATCAGATGTGGGGAAAGCAGATGCAAGAGCCGACAAAGTGTTGTTGGCTGCGGAATCGTGGGCAAGCGAAGAGATAGCAGCCTCAATCTCTTGTTGTTGAGATTCCACCAGAAATTCGCATGTCTCAAAGACAACGTCGCCCGACGTGATGGTTCCTGTTTTGTCTAGACAAATAACGTCAACCCGTGCAAGGACTTCTACTGCAGGCAGTTCTTGCACCAATACGTGTTGGCGCGCCAACGAGACGGCGGCGCTGAGAAATGCAAGTGTGGCGAGCAATACAAGACCTTCGGGAACAAGGCCGACTAATCCGGCAACGGTGCGAACTGCGTGATCTTCCCATCCGTCACTGACATCGGTTCGAAAGTGTGACCACACCTGAAGTGGTGTTGCGACAAGTAGAACCCAGGTGACCCACCGAAGGATGGTGTTGATGCTGTGTTGAATCTCTGATGGAGCACGAACAAACACCTTTGCTTCTGCTGCAAGTCGATGTGCGTATGCGTCATGTCCAACGGAAGTGGTGATGAATACACCAGACCCCGCCGTCACAATTGTTCCAGACATCACGATGTCGCCAGAGTTCTTGACGACCGGCTCAATTTCTCCCGTCAAGTTCGCTTCGTTAACTTCAAGACCGTCGCTCGTTCGAATTGTTCCATCTGCTGGCACTTGGTCGCCTGCACGAAGAACAACCCAATCATCTAAGACGATCTCTTCTGAGTGAATGTCAATCTCGTGATTGTTTCGAATGACGCGAGATAGTGGCGCAGACAAAAACGCAAGCCTGTCTAGTTTTCGCTTGGCACTCCATTCTTGAACGACGCCGATTGTCGAGTTTGCGACAAGAACGAAACCAAAGAGACCATCGACGGGTGATCCAGCAAGAAGAACAACAGCGAGCAAAAGTCCGAGAATTGCATTGAATCTCGTGAATACATTCGATTGGAGAATTTCTCGCACACTACGAGACGACAATTGTTTGACGTAGTTGGTGTGGCCAAGAGCAATTCGTTCTTCA
>CAIVDG010000109.1 GCA_903904615.1 uncultured Acidimicrobiaceae bacterium
GAGACCTTCAGCAGAGGTGATGATCTGCTCAAGCGAGTGCTCGGGCAAGGCGCCCGCCTGGTTGAACAGCAAGATGCCGTCGCGGAAAATCATGATGGTGGGAATGGAACGAATCTGCAGTGCCGCAGCCAAGCCTTGTTCTGCTTCCGTGTCTACTTTTGCGTAGCGAACAGTTGGGTGCGCCTCGGATGACTTTTCAAAGACAGGGGCAAACATTTTGCAGGGGCCACACCAGTCGGCCCAGAAGTCCACAATGGTGATGCCTTCTGCCAAAACGGTCTCTTCGAAGTTCTGTTCTGTGAGTGTGAGGGTTGCCATGGAAATTCCGTTTCTTTAGTTCGTGACGATGGGGAGCGACAGCGATTGGGCTGCTTCTTCAAGCGCCCCTAGGTCAACCACATTTATGAAGCCCGCATTCCGCATGAGCTGTACCGCTGTGGCAGAACGGTTTCCGGACCTGCAATACACCGAATATGCGGCCTCTTTGTCCAGGCTGGCCAAGGCATCTTCCAGATCTCCGTTTTGAATATCTAGGTTTCGTGCGCCCTTCACGTGCCCTTCAGAGAATTCCGTGGCAGTGCGAACGTCGATGACCTTGCTTGCGGGGATAAGGGCGATGTCGAAAACGGTGGTGTCAGACGATTCGACCCCACTATTTGAAGAAGAACATGCAGCCACTCCAACGGTGAGAAGCAGGGCCACACCGACTCGTTGTACAACTGTTTTCACACCTGTAAGGGTACGAGACGTATTCGTCACTTCACTGTGACTTTCAGTGTGGTGGTCATCTTCGGATACGTGCGCCATGCTGCGACGGTCAGCCGCAGTGTGCAGGAGGTCTTTCGTCGTGGTGCAACAAGACGACCAGACACCAACGAACATGAACCTAATTCTGCCCATGTCTTTTTTCCCTTGGATGGCGTGGTGAGAAGCCACGACAAAACACTTCGTGAACCTTTTGACACAGTGGATTTTCTGACGGTGAATCCGGGCCGCACCGAGACTGTTGTTGGCGAAGACACCAGACCGGTTTTTGAATGCACTTCAACAGTGAACTTGTAGTTCGTGCCATTAGTGAGCCCACCAACAGTGCAAAACAGAGAGGTGGTGATGCATCCGGCTGAGGGCGGCACTGAAGTCACCACATACACAGACCCATCGGCGCCCACCGCCGACCATGACACTTTTGCTGACTTGTTCAGCGACGCTGCACTTGGCAGTGACGCCGCGACGGGCAGTTCCCCTGCCACAACTCTTGTTTCTGCAATGGGACCAACTCCGTCGGCGTTTGAACCAACAACAGAGACTGTGTATGTGCTGCCGTTAGCAAGGCCAGACAATGAACACGTTGATCCACCCACTGTTGAGCATGATGCAGTCCCTGGAGTGGCAGTTGCCGTGTACGTGGCACCAACAACACTTCCCTGCCACGAGACCACAGCACCACCATCAGACGGTGCAGCTACCAGTTTTCGCACTTGCGAGGGCGCCGAGGGCACATACAAGAGTCTGTTGGGAGTTTGTGGCGAACGCCCAGAGTTGTAATAGGTGATTGCGTTCATGGTTGCATTGGCACTTAACCATGTCCATGCCGCTGTGGCGCCAGTAGAGAATGACGTTGGTGCCGCTTCCATTAATTGCAAATAACGGGCCAGAGACCCAGAAACAAATGGTGTTGCCATTGATGTGCCAGACAGAGCCGCATACGTGTTGGTGGTACCACTGAGATACGGATACGCCGAAGTAATCGCTCCGCCCTGAGCAGAAGATCCTCCAGGCGCGAACATGTCGACACACGATCCGTAATTGCTAAATGAACTCTCCCCATCTACAAGAGTTGATGATCCGATTGAGATAGTTCCGAACGTTGACGCTGGTGTAGACGAACAAGCGGAACGTGAACCGTTTCCCGCGGCCGCGGCAACGAGGACGCCCTCATTCATGAGCGCAGTAATTGCGTTATCTACTTCCGTGACTTGCTCGCCGAAACCAACACTGAGATTCAGCACTGCTTTCTCCCCCGCGTCGTGGTCAGCAAGAATCCAGGCAAGACCTTCCAGAATCATGGTGCGTGTTCCGTTACCGCACGAGTCAAGTGCACGAACAGGAACGATTATTGAGTTCTTTGCAACACCAACACCATCTCCGGCAGCAATACCCGCAATGTGTGTGCCATGACCGTCGTTGTCTGTTCGCCCAACATCACTGGTATCAGGATTCTGTGGGTTGTCGAAGACGAGCGGGTTACTTGCGTGACTGCCGTCGTTTGCGCATGCTTCGATACCCGACTGTGGATCATTTTGATACGCAGCAAGTGCAGCCCTATAACTGCTGAGCGATGTAGCGCTTGAGCGATAGCTCCATCCGTTTGCTACTCGAGATCCGAATTCGGGATGATTACCTGCCACGCCAGAATCGAGAATGTAAATGGTGACGCCCGTGCCATCGTTGGCAAAGTTGTACGAACGAGTTCCACTCACTGGCGTTCGTTGATCGATGCGATCGAGTCCCCACGACAACGACCCTGTCGGCCCCGTTGTTTGCGGAGAGGCTGTCACCATGGTGCGCGCGACGGGTTCAACAACACCGATGCCGTGCGCTTGCGCTGACGTTGAAGGAAGCACAACGGCAACAAGTGCCGCCACAATGGCAACACCGCCCCATCGCTTCATGGCACGCGAACACCCTGCATGATTGCTGCATTCACTGTGTTCTCCATAAGACACGCAACAGTCATTAGTCCTGTTCCACCAGGCATTGGGGTAAGCGCAGATGCAATGCCGTGAACAGATTGCGGGTCAACGTCGCCGACAATTCCTGCTTCAGTACGTGAGATACCTACATCAATAACGACCGCACCGGGCGAAACATGTTGCGCAGTGATGGAATGAGCAAGACCTGTTGCCGAGATAACAATGTCTGCACTGCGACACACTTCGGCAAGATTCTGAGTGCGTGAATGCGCAAGCGTGACCGTACAGTCAATTCCTTTACGCGCAAGCAGAACTGATAACGGCAACCCCACAAGAGTTGACCGCCCAATGACCACAGCATGTTTTCCACTTGTCGCAATGTTGTAGTGCTGGAGAAGTCGCACGACTCCGAGTGGAGTACACCCAACATGCCCGGGCAAACCACGCATGAGAAGCCCCATTGACTCACTGGTGAGACCATCAACATCTTTGTGCGCGGGCAACAAGTTCAATACAGCATCTGCGTTGAGATGCGACGGAAGTGGCAGCTGCACCAA
>CAIVDG010000110.1 GCA_903904615.1 uncultured Acidimicrobiaceae bacterium
ACCGCTGTTGCCCACCTTGAGCAGTTCATGGAAAAGACCGGCGAAAGCAGTGCAAAGGGCAAGTTGGTTCTTGCAACCGTCAAGGGCGATGTTCACGACATTGGCAAGAACTTGGTGGACATCATCTGCACCAACAACGGATACGAAGTGCACAACATCGGCATCAAGATTGGCATCCAAGAGATGATCGACAAGGTGAAAGAAGTTGGAGCCGACGCACTGGGAATGAGTGGCCTTCTTGTGAAGTCCACCATCATCATGCGCGAAAACCTCGAGACGCTGAACGAACAAGAACTCAGCGAAATTCCCGTACTGCTTGGTGGTGCTGCACTCACACGCAGCTACGTAGAGCAAGACCTGCGCAAGGTGTACATGGGTCGTGTGTTCTACGGAAAAGATGCGTTTGAAGGCTTGTCCACACTGGACAAGTTGATGGACATGAAGCGCAACGGCAAAGACGACCCCGACTTCGGTCGCGTACTTGGTACTCGCCTCATCGAACGTCAAGCGAAAGAAGAAGTTGATCCGTCCACCATTCCTTCGCGTTCACCAGAAGCCGAAACCGACAACCCTGTGTTCCAGCCTCCGTTCCTTGGAACAAAAGTGGTGAAAGGTATTGGCCTTGACGAGATTGCGGAATACATCAACGAAACGGCGTTGTTCCGCAACCAGTGGCAGTACCGACCAAACGAAGGTGAAACTGATGTGGAATTCAAAGACCGCATTCGCCCATTACTTCGCGAACAGTTAGCCGCAGCAAAGGCCGGCGGCTACTTAGTACCGCAAGTGGTGTACGGCTACTTCCCCGTCAACGCCGATGGAAATGACCTAGTGGTCTATACCGATGACACTCGCACTGTTGAACAAGCACGCTTCCACTATCCACGTCAAAAAGTTGCACCGTTCTTGTGTATTGCTGACTTCTTCCGTTCAGTAGAAAGCGGCGAGAAGGACTACGCGGCGTTCCACATTGCCACCATGGGTTCGCCAGTCAGCGAGAAAGCCGCTGAGTTGTTTGCCGAAAACAAGTACAACGACTACATGGTGTTGCACGGCATTGGCGTAGAGATGGCTGAAGCACTCGCCGAGTACTGGCACCATCGCATTCGCACCGAGTGGGGCTTTGTAGATGAAGATGGACCGTCAGTTGCTGGTTTGTTCCGTCAGCAATATCGCGGTGGTCGCTATAGCTGGGGCTACCCCGCGTGCCCAGACTTGGAAGACAACGCAACAGTTGCGCGCATCTTGGAAGCTGGCCGACTTGGGATTGATGTTGGTGAAGAAACTGGCTGGCAGTATCAGCCAGAACAAACAACCTCAGCAATTATTTGCCACCACCCCAAAGCCAAGTACTTCGTCGCCCGCGACTAAGGCACCTAATTAGGCGATGGCACCAAAGGTGGCCATGAGTGGTCCAGCCGCGCGCATGTCCCCCACTGTTCCATCGCCCATGCGATTCATGACATAGGCGAAAGTGAGTTCTGCATCGAGATCGTTCACCACAAGCGAGCCACCCCAACCACCCCAGAAACAAGCACGTGCATTCGGACTGATCGGGCTGTATTCGGAAACAAGCCCGTAGCCCATGCCGAACTTCATCGGCACACCAAGCACAAGATCGACCCCACTGGCTTGTTCTGCGAAGAGTGCTTCGACACCCGACGAGGACAGGAACCGCGTGCCCATCGCTTCACCCCCGTGGGAGATGATGGATTGCAATTGAGCAACGGAACGAGCGTTGCCGTGACCATTAGCCGCGGGGCTCTCGCAGCGACGCCAGGCTTCTGTAAGCGCCATGCGTGCGTTCATCAACGGGTTCGAATACGTGCGAGCGGCAACACCCGTGGGGTCCATGGTGGGCATCGATGCGGAATCATTGGGGATGACCGCAGACACGCGATGATCGTGCTGGGCATCCGTGCCGATGTGGAAATCAGCGCTCAGTGGTTCGGCAAAATTCTGCTGAAAAAATAAACCCAGCGACTGGCCCGTAACACGCTTGACCACTTCACCAATCAGATACCCCTGTGAAATCGCGTGATAGCCCGACTGTGACCCTGGTTGCCACCACGGTGCCTGCGCAGCGAGCAGCGAGGCGCACTTGTTATGGTCATGCAGATCTTGCTCCGTCATTGGCTCGTCCCAGCCGGGGAGTCCTGCGGTGTGGGCCATGAGATGACGAATTTCAACCGACTCTTTGCCGTTTGTCTTGAACTCCGGCCAGTACTTGTGCACTGGGTCTGAGAGTGAGATTTCTCCTCTATCTGCGAGCGTGAGAAGTGTGAGAAACATCATGGTCTTCGTTGTGGACCACACATTGACAATGGTGTCGCCCCGCCACGGAGCAGTCCGTTCGATATCGGTATGACCACCCCAGATGTCCACCACAAGCTCACCCTTATGCACGACTGCGACGGATGCGCCTACTTCAAAGTCGTTGGCAAAGTTGGCAGCGAATGCTTCGCTGACACCTTCAAAGCCAGACTGAACTTTTCCTTGAACTGCAACCATGGATCCCCCTTGTTTTGTCACACACTACTTTGTGTGTTTCACGCGGACGACGTGGCGGCTATTGGCTGCATTCCGTTTGGCTCGTGAACATTTCTTTAGTTCTCTTGCCGTCAGAGTAGATATAGGTTCGTTGGCATCTCCATGGACCGTTCGGCAATGTCTTGCTGACAGTTCATGCATCCCACAGAACTTAGTGCGGTTGGGATTTGTTCCAGTTGTTCACGAGTGCTGCGTAGTGACCGCCCATTGCAATCAGTTCGTCGTGCGTGCCAATTTCTGTGATGCGAGCATCCGACACCACAGCAATTTTGTCGGCGCGCTGTACGGTGGACAAACGGTGCGCAACCACAATCACAGATCTACCGGCCATCAACTTCTCTAGCGCGGCTTCTATCAGCATTTCAGTGCCAGGGTCCAAGTTCGATGTTGCTTCGTCCAACACCAACACAGCTGGGTCTACCAACGCTGCACGCGATAGTGCCACCAACTGACGCTCCCCTGCAGACAATCGCGAACCGCGCTCACGTACTTGCGTATCTAAACCTTCGGGGAGAGACTCAAATCGTTCGCGTAAACCCAAGTTGTTCAACGCGCCGAGCAACATGTCTTCAGTTGCATCGGGTCGAGCAATCAGCAAGTTGTCGCGCACAGAACCGTCGAACAAGAAGCCTTCTTGAGGAATAACCACAATGCGCTTGCGTAAATCTTCAAGTGATGCATCGCGAAGGTCTACTCCCCCAAAGAGCACCTGACCTGTTTGCGGGTCGTACAGACGCGCCATCAGTTTGGCCAAGGTGGACTTACCAGCACCCGTTGGTCCTACCAATGCCAAGCGAGTTCCTGCAGTCAACGCGACACTCACATTCGACAAAGCCGGCTGTGAACCGCTTGCGTAGGTGAAGGAGATGTCTCGCACCTCTACATCGCCAGTTGCAGGCAGCGACACGGGCGATTCAGATTCATTCACGTCGGGAACTGCATCCAGAATGCCAAACAGCTTGTGCAGCGCAGCTGCTGCGGACTGAAGGGTGTTGTACAACTGCGACAACTGCTGGACAGGGTCGAACAAGTTGGCCAACAACAACACGAAAGCAACAACGGTTCCCAGCGACACTGTGCCTCTATGCACCAGCCAGCCACCCACACCAACAATCAATGCCGATGATGCAATACCAGCGAACTCAATAAGCCCGAAGTACCAGGTACTGACTTTGACGCTGTACATATGGCTGCGGAACAAAGCGCGATTTGATTCCTCAAATCGACGAATTTGTTCGTCTTCACGTGCGTACGCCTGAATAACGCGTACGCCAGTAATGCCTTCTTGCAGGGCCGACAGGTTGGCACCCACCTTCTCGCGCACTTCCAAATACGCGCGGTTGGAGTCCCGTTGGAACTTCACCGACGCAGCAATAAGGAATGGGAACACGATGAGAGTGATCAACGTGAGTTGCCACGACAAACTAAGCAACAAGAAGAAAGCGAGGAACAGCAGCAAGAACGCAGACAAAAACTGCATAAGCCCCCACTGCACCAGTTCCGCCATTGACTCAATGTCTGCTGTCATACGCGCAACAAGAACGCCGGCCTTCTCGCGATCGAAGAACGCCATTGACTGGCGTTGCAACTGTGCAAACACCTTCACGCGCAGTAGGCGCAAGAAGCCTTCGCCCGCTTTGTTCAACACCACGTATTGCATGCGGCCAATCACATAAGCAATGGCCACTACCACCAGGTATGCCACAACCGTCATGTTCAACGCGCGCGTGTCTTTGGCCTTGATACCCGCATCGATTCCGTGACGCACCAACACCGGCCCCGCCAACGTGCACAACACAGTGATAGTGACCAACACAAGCGCCCACGCGGCGTGGCGACGGAACTCTCCCGCCATACGAATACTGCGGGCCAACACCACACGTGTTTGGGTGCGGTTCAGCTTGTCGTCTTCATCAATTCCACTCTTGCCGCCACCGCGACCGCCACCAGACCACATACCTACTCACCACCCGTCAACGACATGGCTGCAAGTACTTCGCGATAGCGATCGTTTGTGGCTAACAGTTCGTGGTGCGTTCCCACTGCAGCAATCACACCGTTGTCCAACAACACGGTTCGGTCGGCTAATTCAATAGTGGCGGGACGATGAGCAATGACCAACGTGGTTCGACCACGCATCACAGTTGCTAATGCGTCACGAATTTCATGCTCTTTTGTGGGGTCTACGGCAGATGTTGCGTCGTCCAACACCAACACTCGTGGGTCGGCAACAATGGCACGCGCAATAGCAATACGTTGACGCTGCCCACCAGACAATGAAAAGCCTCGCTCGCCCAAGACGGTGTCGTACTTCTCTGGCAACTGCATCACAAAGTCGTGAGCACCTGCCAACTTTGCTGCACGCACCACAATGTCTGAATCAATGCCTGGTTTGGCGAAAGCAATGTTTGCTGACACCGTGTCGTGAAACAGCAAGGTGTCCTCAAACACCACACCCACGGCACGTCGCAGGTCGGACAGTTTCAGTTCACGAAGATCAATGCCATCCAACATCACTGAACCCGCTTGCGGGTCATAGAAACGAAGCAAGAGTCGAGTGATGGTGGACTTGCCCGACCCGGTTGCACCCACAATGGCAACCGACTCACCTGGCTGAATATCCAAACTCAGTCCGTTCAACACGCGCACATCTGTATGGCCGATGTCGTAGCCGAAACGGACAGCGTCGAATTGCACCGCACCAACGGGTTGAGCCAGACCCGATGCGGGAAGTTTCTTCGGATGTGCGGGGTCTGCAATGGCGGGTTCTTCAGACAAGATCTCATTCACCCGCAACAAAGCTGACGCAGCGCGTTGCCCGAACGCCACTGTCATACCGATGTTGCGCATGGGCCAAATAAGCATGGTGAGATACGTATTGAAGGCAACAAGCCCACCCAGTGTCATGTCGCCATTAATGACGCGGTGTCCACCAAGACCAAGAACTGCAACCAGACCCAATGACGGCAACAGGTCAATGGCGGGAAGAAAACGACTGCGAATTCGAGCGGCGCGCATGGACTCGCGCTGAATGTCATTTGCTTCGGTTTCTAATTTGCGTTGCTGAACGCCTTCTGCGCCGAAACCTTTGATGACTCGAACACCCGACACACTTTCTTCAACAACGTTGGCTAGTTGTGCTTGTTCTTGCTGCACCGCCAACACGGCAGGGTGAATCTTGTGTGAGAACGACCGCGCCGACACGTTGATGAACGGAAGCGGCGCAAGCGATACGGCGGCAAGCAAAGCATCTGATGAGAACAAGACAATGACCACAGCAAGAACCATGGTGATCTGTGAAACAAAGATGGGAATGTTGACCACGAAGCCCTGCACTTGTTGCAGGTCACTGGAAGATCGGCTCATTAACTGACCGGTTTGAGCGCGGTCGTGGAACCCCACATGCAGTCCTTGCAAGTGCGCAAAGATTCGCTCACGCAACAGAGTTTCTGTCAATCGGCTTTCACGGAATGCAATGAAACGACGCCACGCTGCGAAGAACCCAGCGATGGTTGCCGCAGCCAAAATGAGAAGCGTCCAAAAGATGAGGGAGCCATTCTTTTCGATGCCACGGTCGATAGCCAACTTGGTCAGCTGAGGAACTGCCACCTTGCCGAGCGTCCACGCCAAGCCCACCAAAGCACCCGTCGCCAAACCTGCACGTTGAACACGCAACGTGCTGAGAAGGAGTTTCCAACCCTCTCTGGTGGGGCGGTCTGGGTCAGACATTGATTCTTAGTGCGCCGATGGCGACAGTGACTTCACTGCATCCCAGTAGTTCAACTCTGGGTCGAACGGCATGATGGCCAACGATGACGTCGTCACGCCATTGTCGAAGTACTGGCGAATGCGATCGCGGCAATACTCCGGAGATCCGTGAACAATGAGTTGGTCCACTACTTCGTCCGGAATTGCAGCCAATGCAGCTTTGCGGTCTCCCGCTTTCCACATGTCCCACATTCCCTTCAACTCGTCACCACGACCAAGCCATGCATGGAATTGTGCGTAAACAGGAACATTCAAGTAAGCCGCAATTGCGAACCGTCCCGCAGCTCGCACAACTTCTGTGTTTTCCGATGGACACACAAAGATTCGTGCCACGATTTCCTTTGGCGTACCTTCAGCCGCATTGCGCACAACTTCTGCAACACGCACCACATCTTCTGGGCTCAGCCAGTTAATGATTGCGCCGTCTGCTTCACGTGCCGCAAGCCGCAACATTCCTTCGCGCAGTGCCGCCACCAGAATTTGTGGCTTCACCTCAGGGCGAATTCCTAAACGGAAACCATCCACATTGAATGTGTCGTACTGCTTTGCCACTTTTTCGCCAGACAAAGCATCGTTCAAGAATCGGACAACATCGCGAACTTTCTTATATGGCTCGTCAAACGGAATGCCATTCCACTTCTGAACAATCACATTGCTGGACGAACCGATGCCGATGGCAAAGCGTCCGGGTGCAGCGTCGGCCAGTGTTGCTACAGATTGAGCGAAACAGGCTGGGCTTCGCGTATACGCAGGAACAATTGCAGTACCCAAGCGCAAGCGCGGTTCCCATGCGGCAGCAAGTGCGAGTGGTGTGAATGCATCGGCACCATCTGCTTCTGCTGACCAGATGTCGGTGTAGCCCATGTCGGCCAACTCAATCAGCTTGTCGCGATGCGTATTGAGATGGCCGGGCAGTGGAACTGTCATACCGGGGCGAACCGGCATTCCTGGTTGTGATTGTGCGCCATAAGCGTTCATGTAATCCCCCGTTTATTTCTTATGAATTCGTGCGATACAACTTTGACTGGCTGTTGCCATCAAGGTTCCGTCTTCTGCGTACATGTGAACAAGTCCATGTGCAAAACCTCGTGCTACTGCATGAACGCGAATGTCCAACAAGACCCATGTAGTGGGAACAAGGTTGACAACGCGCAATGTGTTGTCTAACGAGTTACCGCCAGCGTGCAAGCCAAGTGCTTGTCCAACTCCGCGCGGAACAAAATCTCCCAGCACACCAAGAGTTGCTGCGTCGACACCATCAATAACTTGCGGCAAGCGCGCCCACATGGTTGCGCGACCATCGCTGAGAGTGCCATCTAGGTCGCGTCCGAATCGACCCTTGATCACTCGTTCTTCCATGAAGTTATGGATGGTCTCGTAGTCACGTCGGTAATGCTCCCAAGGCGGACATTCATCGGGGTGCGGCGCGGACGGTGCAGATTCAAATTGTGCGGTGATGAGAAAGTCTCTGTCCCCCAACGCGGCATTCACCGTGATGATTTCTCGCTCACCCACTCTGCCCACAACACGAGCTTGCGTAATGGCATTGCCCACAACGGGAACGATGACATCGATATCCATGACTTCATCAGGACGCGCATACGACAAGTACTGAGCCGTCACCCAAACAACATTTCGCCCCGTGGCACCTTCTAGTGCAGAAATTGCAGCACCCAACGCACTACCGCCATAAAGGAAGTCGCTTCCCGTGCACAGTTTGCGCTGAACGGGCAAGTACCACCTATATGGGTTGTGGGTCTGCTGGAGACCGAGGAAGGTGCGACTGTCCATGACCCTTTGACCCTAGTCCCATAAGGGTTTTCCCAACGGATTGTGGCCATGGCACATGGACTAGGTTGCCACAATGAGCGAAACACCATGGCAGGGAGACGCAGTCTCTCTCGTAGAAGAATTCCGAGCAGGACGCCGTTCTCCGAAAGAAGAAATGCAAGCCACGTTGGGCGCAGTTGCGAAGAGTTCGCTGAATGCCATCTCGTTCGTCGACACAGATGGCGCACTTGAACGCGCGAGCAAAGCCGATATCTCCCTCCCTTTCGGTGGTGTGCCACTCGGTATTAAAGAACTTGATCCGGTGAAAGGTTGGCCAGATACTGAAGCATCGGTTCCGTTGTCCGATCGCATCGCCACAAAAACAAGCATTCACGTAGAACGCATCACACAGCAAGGTGGTGCCGTTGCATTTGGTCTCACTACTGCAAGCGAATTTGGCGGAGTCAATCTCACACGCACAGTACTGAACGGTGCAACAAAGAATCCGTGGAACGATTCACGCACACCAGGTGGATCATCGGGCGGCAGTGCTGCAGGTGTTGCAGGTGGTTTGTTCACACTTGCCACAGCTGGTGACGGCGGCGGTTCCATTCGAATACCCGCTGGCTTTACCGGACTGGTCGGTCTGAAGTCCACGTACGGCCGTATCCCACGCGGGCCAGGCGCCGCATACGGCAACCTCACGGTGACAGTTGGCTGCGTGTCACGCAGTGTGCGCGACACCGCACGCTGGTTCGACACATGCAATGGTCACGATGCACACGACCCACTCAGCCTTCCACGTGTTGGTGGATGGGAAGCCGGACTTGGCACCATCGATGTCAGCGGATTGAAAGTTGCCATCGTCGACAATTGGGGTGGTGCCGTGGTGTCGCCCGCAATGTGGGAAGTGTTGCTAGAAAGTGCCGACTTCCTTATTCAAAAAGCCGGACTTCGACGAGTCGACGGCGTTGATACGTCACTTCCACGCATGGGTGCCGCATGGTCCATTAGCGGCATGTTGGAAATTGCTGAAGCGCTGAAAGATCATTGGCCGCAGTGCGCCGATGTGCTCACACCAGAAATGCGTGCAGGTCTCGAGTACACCGCTGGTCTGTATTCAGCCGAAGCGCGAGCAAAGATTGAAGACCGTCGTGCCGCAGTCAACACACGCATGGCAGAAATCTTCAACGATGTAGACATAGTGATTGCGGCCACTAACCCGGACGTCGCATTCGATGCAGAAGGACCACTCCCTAGCGTGTTTGGCGGAATCAAGGCTGGTGCTGGCAATAACGGTCAACTCACTTTCCCCTGCAACCTGCACGGAAACCCTGGCGTCTCAGTTCCTGCTGGTTTTGTTGATGGATTGCCTGTCGGGTTGCAGATCATCGGAGGTCATTTCTCCGAACAAGTTCTGCTTGAACTTGCACATGTTCTTGAACGCGAACGCCCATGGCCACTTGTGGCACCAGCGTCACCGAAGTAATTATTTGGCGAGTGCTCGCCCAACAATCTCTTTCATAATCTCGGTGGTTCCACCGTAAATAGTTTGAATGCGGCTGTCTGCCCACGCGCGTGCAATGGGGTACTCCACCATGTAGCCGTAACCACCGTGCAACTGCAAGCAACGATCTACAACTTTATTTTGCAACTCAGTGGTAATGAACTTTGCAGCAGCGGCTTGCTCCACTGTCAACTTTCCTTCACAATGAAGTTCTAAGCAGCGGTCTACATAGGCCTGCGCCATCTGCACTTCCGTATGAAGTTCTGCCAACAAGAACTTTGAGTTCTGGAAACTCGCGATGGATTGACCAAACGCCTTGCGCTCGCGCGTGTACTCCAATGTCCAACGCAATGCGGCGCGTGCAACAGCAACAGCGCCAATTGCCATACCGAATCGCTCTTGCGCCAAGTTGTGCGTGAGATACATGAAACCTTGACCAGGCTCTCCCAGCACGTTTTCTGCTGGCACTTCCACATTGTCGAAGAACAACTCTGCGGTGTCTTGTGCATGCATGCCCAACTTGTTCAAGTTGCGTCCACGTTCAAAACCCTTCATGCCGCGCTCAAGAACAATGAGAGAAAATCCGCGGTGACCAGCATCTGGGTCGGTGCGGCACACGGTCAACACGAGGTCTGCATTAATACCGTTAGTGATGAATGTCTTTGCGCCGTTCACTACCCAGGTGTCTCCATGACGAACGCCTGACGTCTTCACGCCCGCCATGTCACTGCCTGTGTTCGGCTCGGTAATGGCGATAGCGGTGATGTACTCACCCGTCACCATCTTTGGCAGCCACCGTGCTTTCTGCTCTTCGTTTGCGAGAGACAAGTAATACGGAAGAACAATGTCGTTGTGCAGAGTGATTCCATTCGCACTGCCAATAACTCCGGTGTCGGACACTTCTTCTTGCATGACAGCGCCGAACTTGTAGTCGTCGGTTCCACCACCGCCGTATTGTTCTGGCACGTGGTAGCCGAGGAAGCCGTGCTTGCCTGCTTCTAACCAGATCTCGCGTGGAGCAATGCCGTCGGCTTCCCACTGTTCGTGGTGCGGCACCACTTCGTTATCTAGCCATTGGCGAAACACCGAACGAAACTGCTCGTGATCTGCGTTGTAGACGGTGCGCTCAAAGAAGTCCATACCGTCACGCTAGGCGTTATCACCACTTAGGCAAGAACTGCGCGAGCCACAAGGTCTGTGCCAAACGCGGTGAGAATTGCCAGGTACAGCAACCCCGTTGCTGCCATAACCGCTGAATAACTGCGCTCGCGTAAAGCGGCGCGCGTCACCTCAGTAAGAACGATGGTGGTAATTCCACATGCAATCCAGAACCAACCGAGCATGCCGCCCCAACCATCGTCAATTGAACCATTGATAACACTCACCATTCCGGTGGGCAACAACATGACAACTACTTCAACCGGCGTAATCCAACGAAGCGCCGTGACAAGTTCTCCAAGGATTGACCGCGGTAATCCCGGCTGCACCAAGTACCAATGACCCAGCAACATTGCGTCGCTCACTGCGCCCAGGAAAGCTGTGCCCACCAATATGCGCAACAGACTCACCACTGTGTCGCCTGTTCCACTTGCTGCCTCGAACGCAGCAACAACGAGTCCGATCACTCCAATGAGCGGGGCCACGAGATCCCATGACGCATTCTTACGACGAAGAGTTAGCGCACTGACAACAGCAACTGCAATAGATGCCATTTCGCGCACCAGCACCGTATGAGTAGCAAAGCCAGCAGCTGCAGCGCCTGCAGCCAACACCAAGAACGAACCACGAAGCAGCCATCCGTATCCGGCGCCCATCTCGTGCTTACGCGTGGTGAACCACAAGAAGAACAGACCTCCGGTGGCCCATTGAAGAAGAACTGTTGCTGCGTCGAGTTTGATCACTGTGACGAGTCGCTTATCGGTCGAGAACTACTAAGTGATGATTGGCGTGGTTGACAGCCATTGGCCCATTGTCTGTGGCCACCACAATGTCTTCAAGACGCATGCCCCACTTGCCAGGAACATAAATGCCAGGTTCCACGCTGTATGCATGCCCCGCAGCAATGGGAGTGGTGTTCCCCGAGACCATGTAGGGGTCCTCGTGTTCTTCCATACCAATGCCATGCCCCGTGCGATGAACGAAGTATTCGCCATACCCCGCCTCGTCGATGATGGCGCGAGTCACTGCGTCGACGTTTTCACACAATGAACCAACAACCCCAGCATTGACACCTGCGGCTTGCGCGCGTAGAAGAACCGCATACGCATCGGCAATGTCTTGTGGAACCTCACCAATGTGAACACAACGCGTGATGTCGCTGCAGTATCCGTTCATGGTTCCACCGAAGTCGCACAACACAATTTCGCCGTATTGAATCACTCGATCACCAGCGTGATGATGTGGACTTGCCGCATTTTCTCCGGCCGCCACAATTGCAAAGTTCACTTTCTGGTGTCCTTCTGCAATAAGTCGCGCCGAGATATCTGCAGACACTTCGGCTTCCGTACGACCCACCATGGGAATCTCACCGGCGTGAAGTTGAGCAGCCACTCGGTCGGCGGCGGCGCCAGCTGCGACAAGTGCGGCAACTTCGGCTGCGTCTTTGCGCGAACGCAAAGCTTCCATCACCGTCACACTGCGCACATATTTTGCATTCGGGCGATGCACCAGCAAGTCCACAAGGAATCGTGACCACATTTGGTCACCCACTGCAATTGTCTGTGCAGAACCCAAGAGTGCGTGAGCAATTGCCACGGGGTCTTCGGTTTCATTCCACGGAACCATGGTGAACACATCGTTCATCTGGTGAACTCGCGGACCTTCAAGACGCGGAATAATGAGCGACGCTTCGCCGTCTTGAGGAATCACCAACATGGTGAGCCGCTCGAGCGGCATGGCCAGATACCCCATGAGATAGGGCATGTCGTGACCAAGCGACAAGATCATGGCGTCGACACCACTGCGCTTCATCTCTGCTCGAGCGCGACTCAGGCGTTCGGCGTATGTGTGTGAGGAGAGCATG
>CAIVDG010000111.1 GCA_903904615.1 uncultured Acidimicrobiaceae bacterium
CCACGCGCATTCATCATGTGGTTAGAGAATTTCTGGGCGTATTCCGACCAGAACATCTTGTTGATGGATGCTGCAGGACCTGGTTCTTTACGGGCCAGCACTTCAGACAACAATTTCAATCCCTGGAAGCGCATGATCTCTACATGGCTGTACGCCCATGCCAATTGCTGACGTGTCACTGGGTCTGTTGACTTGCCGTTCTTCTGCAGCAACTTCACTGCTTCCCAGAACTGCTTGGTGTATTCCACGTGCTGAGTTGTTGCGTGACCACCGCGTTCGTTACCAAGCGTTGTCATGGTGACGCGCCAGCCATTGTTCATTCCACCGATGATGTTGGCAACAGGTGCACGTGCTTCAGTAAGGAAAGTCTCTGTGAAGTGCGATGCGCCTTGTGGCTGCTTGATAGGACGAAGTTCAACGCCGTTTGATGTTTGATCGTCGTTGAACATTGGCAACAACACATAAGAAATGCCTGCATGCTTCGGAGCATCTGCGTCGGTGCGACACAAGCAGAACATCATGTTGGCCTCGGTTGCGCCAGAGGTCCACACCTTCTGGCCAGTGATGAGAATTTGATCGCCGTCGATGATTCCGCGGGTCTTTAGCGCCGCAAGGTCGGAGCCTGCGTCGGGTTCGGAGAAACCTTGGCAATAACGATCGGTGCCGTTGATGATGCGGGGCAAGAAGGTCTTCTTCTGTTCTTCGCTACCCCACACGATGATGGAGGGACCAACAAGCCACTCGCCCATTCCGCGCGTAATGCGAGGAACGTTCGCACGCGCGAACTCTTCGTTGAGAACAGCAACTTCAATTCCCGTGAGACCTCGACCGCCGTACTCCTTCGGCCATGACACACACATGTATCCGGCTTCGGTGAGCTTGGCTGCCCATTCCGATGCGCCAGCAACACGACCGCGTGCCAGCATGTCACTCGAAACACCCACGAGGTCTTTGGGCTTGTTTGCCTCTAGCCACTCGCGGATCTCTGTACGAAACGCCTGTGCGGCGGGTCCTAAATCAAGTTCAAGAGCCATGGGTCCCCCTTCAATTCCTGGGGAAAGTATCTCAGTTAGTCGAGCGCTGACAAGAACCGAAGGATTGCATCGTTGACTGGCGCTGGGTGCGTCATATTTGCCGCGTGTGGCCCGCCTTCGATGGGCACCAACGTGGTGGGGCCAGCGAGACGGTCGCGCAACACTTCAGCTTTCTCCATTGGGATGGCAACGTCTGCTGTTCCGTGGATAATGAGGGCTGGGCACGAGATCTCGCCGAGACGATCCGTGATGTCGTCTCGATGCATGAGGCAGTTAAATGCCTTCGAGAATTGGTCTGGCTGCATGGCACCCCATTTTGCGAACCAGTCTCCCCATTCACCAGGACCAAGAATGATTCCCGCGATGATGTCTTGCACGGCTACTGCGCCGTGTTCTACCCATGCAGCGTGCAGGCCGTTGTATGGCTCCACTGTTTCTGGTGCCTCGGTGCCCGATTGCGTGTCGATGAGAATAAGTGCACGAACGCGTTCTGGCGCTGTCAGCGCTACACGCAAACTGAGAAATCCACCTTGAGACATTCCGCCAATAACTGCTGACTGAATTCCCAAGTGATCCATCAGACCGAGCACATCGTTTGCAGAATCCCAATAGGTGAACTCGCCTGTCGCTGGAGTTCCGCCGAAACCACGCTCGTCCCATGTCACTACGCGATAAGAAGCCTTCAATGCTTCAACCTGGTGGTCGAACATGCTGTGGTCCATTAAGAAACCATGACTGAGAATGACCACGGGGCCTTTGCCACCAGAGTCTTCAAAAGAGATTGTTGTTCCGTTGATCTGCGCTGTCTGCATGCCGTAACTGTAGACCTAATTTGATTGGTAGTGAACCACCGGCGCTACTGAGGCGGTGGTCGGAGAGCCTCGTCGACGAGACGGTCAGCCTGGGCATTCACCGATAGTGACCATTGCGGTGAGCGCTTTTCGAAGAAGGCCTTCACTCCTTCAACAGAATCTTCCATTGCCGCCATTGTGGGAATGAGTCGGCCTTCTGCCGCAATCATTTCGTCGACAGACATATTGATTCCCTGCCACATCAATTGTTTGGCAACCGCCGCCGACACTGGTGCCACATTGACAGCAATGTCTCGTGCCATCTGAAGCGCGGCCGGCAGCACCTGGTCGGCGGACAACGCTTGAGAGACAAGCCCCAACTCCACTGCCTCAGTTCCAAGAATCATGCGACCGGTCAGCAACAAGTCAGCCGCGCGAGAAAAACCCACCACTCGCGGCAATAGGGAGTGTGAACCCAATTCCGGAAGAATTCCTCTGCGCACCATGGCGTACTGAATCTTTGCGGACTCCGATGCAATTCGAATATCGCACAACATGGGATATGTAATTCCGACACCCACTGCATGGCCATTGATGGCAGCGATCACAGGCTTCCTCACGTGATGAGGCATCCGGCGAGGACGAGTATCTTCTCCGCGTTTCCCACCAAGAAAGCCCGATTCACCGCCACTGAGATCTGCACCGGCACAGAACGCCTTTCCGGCGCCCGTCACAACAACAGCTCGTACGTTGTCGTCAGCGTCGGCCGCGCCCATGGCTAGAGATAGCTCATCACTGAGTTGCGGAGTCCACGCATTCATTGCGTCGGGACGGTTCAGTGTTATCAACGCAACACCGTCGGCAACTTCGTAAAGAACTGTTTCTAAGTTCACGACCATTCCTTACGCATCATGGGGACAACAGTCTCGATGTATTCCGTCAGCAACTCTTGATTCCACGGCGGACGAATTGCAATATTCACCATCTGTGCGCCGGCCTCAACGAATGGCGCAATCTGTTCTGTTGCATCTTGTGGACGACCAAGAAGTGAGCCAGAGATAATTCGCTCGCTGGCGGCACCCCATTGCGTTTCTAACTGCGACTTCACAACGCCAACGTCGTCAGTACTGAGCGCATACGACAAATTGATGCTTCGTTCTACTGCGGATGGCTCACGTCCCGCTTTCACGCACCAATCGTCAAGAATTCCGTTCAATTCTTTGTACTGCGCGGGGCTGGCATACGCCGCATTCCAACCATCTGCAAATGCGCCAGCCATGCGAAGGGTTTGCTTCGGCCCCAGACCACCAATCCACAACGGCAACTTTCCTTTTACACCGGGCACCATGGATGCGTCGGTGAGCTGAACACCTGGAGTGGTTTGAGTGACACGTTCTCCCGCGCGCCATTTTGTAATGGCGCCAAGTTGACCTTCTAAAACTTTGAAACGTTCACCTTGAGAAGGAAAATCAATTCCAAATGCAGTGGCTTCTTGGTCGTGCCACCCACTTCCCATTCCCAACTCGAAGCGCCCACCCGACAAGTGGTCAACCGAAATTGCGCCTTTCATCAAAACGCCAATGTTCCTGTACTGCGAACAAAACACCAAGCATCCGAGGCGTGCATGCGATGTGTCAACAGCAAGCGCACCCAACATAGAAAACGCTTCAAAGTGTGGTTGGGTGCCACCTGCCGGCGGTGCTTCATACAGGTGATCCCACAACGAGATCCAATCAACCCCTGCCGAGTCGAGCCACTTCCATAACGTACGCAACTCTTCAACAGTTGCGTTCTGTGCACCAATATGCACTCCAAATTGAACAGCCATCTCCGCTACCCCCGTGGAGTTAACGGTAGTCAGTGCTACGGCAGGTCTTTGCCTTCAAGAACCACATTCCAGCCACCCTCGGCGGCAGCAACGGAATGAATAAGGGCCCCATTTCTGCAAGCGGCAAGCGCATCTGTAATAAAGGAGCCTTCTGACCAGAGAACTGAGGTGGTCTCTGTTGTGAGTTTTACTGCCGAATACTCATCGCGAAGAGCGCGTGCTGATTCAAAGAAGACGAGAACCGCGGCATCGTCGTTCTGAGAAATTGCGGTTGCTATTTCTTCCAAAACGCCTGAATAGCGCAGCAACAAATTCTTTACTTCGTCGCGGTTGAAGTTCACCATCGATGCCGACAACCACGGTTCAGAACCCGCGACACGAGTACCATCGCGGAAACTTCCGGCTGCCAATTGCAGTGCAAGTGCTTTGTTATCGCCGGTGGAGAGAACATTGACGAGGGACGCCGCTACCACATAAGGCAGATGGCTGATGGCGGCAACACCTGCGTCGTGCGACGCGATGTCGAGCACAGACACGCGCGCGCTCATGGCATGCACCAATGAAACAAGTCGAAGTAATACATCGCTTGGTGAGTTCTCTGGACACAACACCCATGTTGCACCATGGAACATGTCTGCAGATGACGCCGCGAAACCTGAATATTCGGTGCCAGCCATGGGGTGACCCGGTACGAAGAACGCGTTCACATCTGCAAAGAGAGCGACTGCATCACGAGCTTGTTGGCCCTTCACCGACGAAACGTCTGTTACGACAATGTCTGAGCGTCCACTTGCACGAATAGCTTGAGCCACTTCTGCAAAGACCTTTTCCTGCACGTCTAAGGGAACACAGATGAACAGCACATCAACCGACGCAACAAGATCGGCCATGTTTCTTTCGATCGCGAAACCAGCGTCTTCCACTTCTTTCAGAGTGGATGGGGACGGCGAATACACGCGAACCGATGCCGAGCCAGATTGTTGAAGGCTCTTACAAATAGAACCTCCGATGAGTCCGGCCCCGATGACGCCCACACGCTCAGAAGAACTACTCATGAGTTTGGCTTTCAAGAAACTGAAGGAACTCTGCACGGCGATACCACTGCATGTTTCCTGAACGCGGACCTTCGTCATCGCGTGCAGTCACCCAATGCCCGCTCATTGTGCGCTTGCTGTTGTTCAAATTCACTTTCAACACGCCCTGACCAGATGGTTGGTCTTGGCGTTCGACTTCATACAGAATTTCCACCACTTCGTCGCCATCGTAGAAGAAAGCCCTATCCGTTGCGTGTCCAACAGCTCTTGCTTCTTGAATAGTGCTGCCGTTGGCGATTGCCGTGATTTCAGGCAACGCATAAAGGTCGACCTGATAATGGAGTTCTCCCCCGCGGACGTAGATCCTGGTGTGCGCGAAGTGAGACGCCACCGAGTAATTCGAAAAATAGAACCATTCACCCAGCAGGTCTTTTGCCCACCACTTCACTAATGCGGTGTGTGTAAAGGCCATGGCACGCTCAATTGAGAGGCCCGCGATAAGCGCAGCCACAACCTGGTTGACAACGCGACCATTGTTCATAGGCGCAATGACCAGAATTGACACCAACGTAAAGAGCAATGTGCCGATAGTTGTTGACATGGCACGGATTTGAGCTTTAGTTGGCCTCATACCTTCTCCCACGGAATTGTTGGCATCGACTGAGAGAAACCAGCGTTCAATCCCGGCGACACGTTGTCGAGATCGACAATTGACGGCACTACTCCAGCGCCCGACCAGGCCGGGAACGAGCCGAGCACACGCAAGGTTGACCCGATGCCGTACAGCTCTTGCAGGGCATCGGTAACCGCCGAATCACCCAGCCAGCCTTCGGTGGTCAAGATGAAGCAATATGCCCCCAACTCGGCGCGAAGAGGACGTGACGAAATGGAGAACACCGCCAGTCCCCGAGAAGAGAAACACTGAAGAATGTCTGCGAGAACACCAGTGTGGTTGTCGGGAGGAACAAGGGCAATCCATGTTCGGTAGTCCGCATTCTGTCTCTCTACTGGCAAATCTTGGCTGAGCAAATAGAACTTTGTGTGCGCCAACTTGTTGTCTTCTACGTTCTCCTCAAAGACATGCAATCCGTAGATTTCTCCCGCTAATGCTGAACCAAGCGCAACCATTGATGCATCTGGATTCGTTGCCAATTGTTGGCATGCCGCACTTGTGGAGTCTGCGGTTTTTGTGAGCAACGACGACCGTGCAATAAATCGCTGACATTGAGCCAATGCGAACGGATGGCTCACCGCCGTAGTGGGTTGCGCATTCGGTGAATTTGTAAACGCATAAAAACTGACCGGAATGACCACTTCTTCACGCACTACGACCTGAGACGTGTTGAAGACAATCTCGTGAACAGTGGAGGTGACCTCCCCCTCAACCGAGTTTTCAATGGGCACTAAGCCATGACGAACATCTCCGCGTTCAACGGCCGCAACTACTGACTTCACGTCTTTCATTGGGATGAATTCATCAGCGTGAGTATGCAGCATGCGAGCCGCTTGATGGCAGAAGCTACCCTCTGGGCCCAGATACGCAACGGCGTTTGATTGCGTGGTCATTGAATGGGACCCGCCGAATGCGTGTCGATCCATGACTGGTATTCGTCCACATTCGTCAAGATGGCGGGAACGTTGCGCACAGGATGATCTTCAATGGCGAGTGATGCTGGCGTGCATACGCCAACAATCTTTAGGAACACGTCGTGCTTGAAGAGTTCCACAACAGCAGCGGCTACAGAATCTTCTACGGGGTGACCTGCGAGCTCCACCAAGAACATGTGCGGGTTCTGTGCGCCCACGTTGATGCTGCGAAGACTGACCAAGTTCACACCATTGAGACGGAAAATGTCCATGATGCGCGCGAGCGTGCCAACACGGTCTTCAAGCGGGCAAATGAGAGCGAGTGTTTCGACGCCTTCGAGTGGTTCTGGAATTCCACGACCGAGAAGCCCATAGCGCGTGGTGACATCGACAGCGGACGACGCCATGAGTTGATGATGAACGAGAGAGAACTGCGATGCCACCACATCGGGAGCGAGCGCAACGTGCAACGGGTTGCCCTGTGCCGCAACTATGCGACACGCTTCGGTGGTGTTCGGTGCAGAGACGCCAACAATTCCCAACTCGTCGAGAACCGGGGCGAAACGTTCAAGAATTGACGAGTGCGAGTGCGCCACCATTGGTGGCTTTGTTGCGTCGAGGGTTTGTACCCACAATTTCTCAGTGAGCACCAAGGTGCGGGTGACGCAGGTGTTGGTGGTGTTAAACAACAACCGAGCGACTGCCTGAGTGAACTCACCGTGAAGAGAGTCTTCAAGTGGCACAACCCCAAGACACCCCACGGTGGAGTCAACTGTGGACACCACTTGTTCGAGGGAGCGCAGTGGCAAAACTTCAGGCGAATCGAAAGCCTGTGCGAAGAGGTGGCCGGCACGCTCATCTGAACTTCCACGGGGTCCGGCGAAAAGGAGAACCGGCTCATTGATGTCGCGTGTCACCCGAGTGAGTTTACCTCTCCCTTCGGAGCCCACAGAGTTACTTTTCGCGCGAAGACGCTTGCGCTCTCTAGGTTCCGTAGGATTGGGCTTTGTGACTTCGAACAGTGCCGACAATATTCGAGTGGGTCTCTTGGCCTACGGAGCCATCGGCCACGAACACAACCTTGCGGTGCAAGGCACTCCTGGTCTTGAACTCACCGCAGTGTGCGATACGAATCCAGAGCGAGTCGCCGCTGCAAAAGAACTCGCGCCAGAAGCTGCCGCATTCTCCGACGCAACAGAAATGCTCGATTCGGGCCTCATTGATCTTGTTGTTATTTCCACTCCACCCAACAGCCACTATTCGTGGGCAAAGAGCGCGCTTGAGCGAGGTGTCCACGTAGTGCTGGAAAAGCCCATGGCATTAACTGCAGAACAATGTGACGAAGTCATGGCACTTGCTGCTGCAAAGAACCTCATGCTGGTGGTGTACCAAAACCGTCGCTACGACGCTGACTTTGTCACGATGAAGCGCATCATCCAAGAAGGCGTCATCGGTGATGTCTTCCAGTACGACAGTTTTGTTGGTGGCTATTCAGAACCATGCACGTATTGGCACTCAAACGCAGAAGTGTCCGGCGGAGCAATCTTCGACTGGGGCAGCCACTTCATTGACCAAATTCTCAGAATCATTCCGGACGAAATTGCGCACGTAAGTGGTCAAAACCACAAGCGTGTATGGATGCACGCAACGAATGCCGACCATGCGCACGTCACAATTACATTCACTTCCGGAACACAAGCAACCTTCGTGAACTCAGATCTTGCAGCAGCACGTAAGCCGAAGTTCTATGTTCTCGGCACCAAGGGCGCCATTGTGGGCGATTGGAACCCTGCCGCTGAACCCGCCGTTGCAGATCTTCCGGCCATTCTCACCGTGTTCGCTAACGACGGTTCCCGTTCTGTTGTTTCCCTGGACACCGTTGAGCCGTTTGCATTCCACAAATCTCTTGTTCAGAACATTCGCGCAGCGACACCAGTTTCAGTTTTGGCGACACAGTCCCGCAACGTTGTCGCCATCATGGAAGCAGCCGAACAGTCAGCACTCGCCAACGCTGTGCCCGTTACACCAAACATCAGAACACTGTGACCGTTCGCTGGGGCTTCATAGGTGCTGGGTATGTAGCCAAGCAAGCCATGGCACCCGCAGTACACGCAGCACCCGGCGCAACATTGCGTGCAGTGGCCAGCAGAGACGCTGATCGTTCCGCGAAACTAGAACCGGAAGTTGTTCACACTTCGTACGATGCCCTCTTAGTCGACGAAACAGTAGATGCCGTGTACATCAGCCTGACAAACGCGCAACACGCACAATGGGTGATTGCCGCGCTAGATGCAGGAAAACATGTTTTGTGCGAGAAACCTCTTGCGATGAACTCAGCAGAAGTGCGCACCATGATGGCAGCGGCTGAACGAAACAATCGCTTACTGGTGGAAGCGGTGTGGACACGTTGGCAACCTCGCATGAAGCGAATGGCTGAAGTTGTGCAAAGCGGAGACTTAGGTGACGTCTCGTCCGTTGCATCGGCGTTTACGTTCCAGGGAGACCTCACTGGCAATTACCGGTCGCTTCCCGAATTTGGTGGAGGCGCTCTCCTCGATGTGGGGTGCTATCAAGTTCATCTTTGGATGATGCTTCTGAACGAAAACATCACATTTCACATCTCCGACATTGAGCGGTCCATGAGCGCCGAAGGAATCGACCTGACCACCAACATTCAGGCACTCGTGAACGACGTGGTGTCCGTGAACGCTTCATGTTCTTTCAATCTTCCACCCGCACAGTCCATTCGGGTAACGGGCACCCAAACCACTATGCACACGGGCGATGGCGAGGCCTTCACTTTGTGGAAACAGCCAGCCACACTGCTCATCGGCGACAACGTGGAGCACTTCCCCGCCGATGATGCTTTCGCACTGATGGTGGAGTCCATGAGCACGAACATTCGAGAGGGAACCACACCGCTTTTCCCCATGGCGAGTTCTTTACGAGTGGCCGAGATTCTGGACGAAATTCGCACCTTTCAGCCCGAAAAGTAAACGGAAATGCAAAAACCGCCCCGAAGGGCGGTTTTCTTGGAGCGGATGACGAGATTCGAACTCGCGACCCTCACCTTGGCAAGGTGATGCTCTACCAACTGAGCCACATCCGCGTATGTGCCCCTCATCCTAGCGAGGCAACCTCAGGTCACAACCGAGCTA
>CAIVDG010000112.1 GCA_903904615.1 uncultured Acidimicrobiaceae bacterium
ATACACGCCATCTCAGGTGAAGAACACCGTGGCCGGATGGGGTGGTGCCACGAAGGATCAAATTGGTCGCATGGTGCAACAACGCTTGTCGCTAGACACCATCCCGCAACCTGCCGACGCCGCCGATGCTGCGGCAATTGCACTCTGCCATTGTTCCATTGCACCGTTCATCGCATCTCGCGATGCCGCAGTCGCCAGGGGTGTCAAATGATCGGGAGTCTTCGCGGTGCAGTTCTCGAACGGTTCACGCCTTCAACGGTTCTGGTTGAGGTTGGGGGCGTGGGGTACCTGTGTGCGGTTACCACAAGTACGTTCGCAGAACTCGAGCCAACTGTTTCGTGTTTTTTGCACATTCATCATCACATCCGTGAAGACGCCCAAACGCTGTACGGCTTCACAACGCGTGGTGAGCGAGACGCGTTCAACATTCTCATCAACACACACGGAATCGGTCCTGCAATGGCCATGGCCATTCTCAGTACTTATTCGCCCACAGCGCTTATTGGCATCATCGCCTCGCACGACACGGCGGCACTCACTGTTGTTCCTGGCGTCGGAAAGAAAACCGCAGAGCGTCTCATGGTGGAACTGAAATCTCGACTCAATGTCGAGAACATCCCGTCTACAGGCGCCACAGACACTGTGCAGTCAGCCGCTGCCGATGTTCGTGAAGCGCTCACAGCGTTGGGGTACGGAACAGAAGAAATTCGCGACACGATGCGTCAGTTGTCGTCGTCTGAGGGAACAGAAGCAATGTTGCGCGATGCGCTTGCGCTGCTCGGAGCTCGTCGTGCGGGATGAATTTCTCGATCCTGTTGTGTCGTCAGACATGGAAGTGTCCGACGAAGCAGGCCTTCGCCCGCGCCAGTTAGACGAGTTTGTTGGTCAGCGCGAATTGAAAGAACATCTCGACATTGTTCTAGGTGCAGCAAAGCAACGTGGACAAGCAGCCGATCACATTCTTCTTGCCGGTCCGCCAGGGTTAGGTAAAACCACCATGGCGGGCATTGTTGCTGCAGAGATGGGAGTAGCGCTTCATGTCACCAGTGGTCCAGCGTTAGAACGCGCCGGAGATCTCGCGGCAATTCTCACCAAGTTGGGCGAAGGCGACGTGTTGTTTATCGACGAAATTCATCGTCTCTCTCGGTCGGTGGAAGAAATCTTGTATCCCGCAATGGAAGATTTTCAGATCGACATTGTTGTTGGGAAGGGTCCCGCTGCTTCATCTATCCGTCTCACGCTTCCGCGGTTCACGCTTATCGGTGCAACAACACGGACGGGCATGATCACCGGTCCGTTGCGCGATCGATTCGGTTTAGTTGCTCGCTTAGATTTCTACGACACCGATGAACTGAATTCAATTGTTACCCGTGCTGCGCGAATTCTCGATGTCCCCATCGACAACGGAGCATCACTGCAAATTGCACGACGTAGCCGTGGAACTCCCCGTATCGCCAACAGGCTTCTTCGGCGTGTTCGTGACTTTGCTGAAGTACGTGGAGACGGAACCATCAACTCCGACACTGCAACCGAGGCGTTGAAAGTGTTCGGCGTTGATGAACTTGGCCTCGACAAAGTAGACCGCGCAATTCTGCGCAGCCTGTGCGAGCAATTTGAAGGTGGGCCGGTTGGGCTCACAACGTTGGCTATCGCTGTGGGTGAACAACCAGAGACCGTGGAAGACGTGTACGAGCCGTTTCTCATTCAGCTAGGCCTCATTGCGCGCACACCACGTGGTCGCGTCGCAATGGATGCAGCCCGCAGTCACCTCGCTAGCCCGTAGCCTTTCGGCGTGCACATCTCGGACATCGATTACCCATTGCCCGAGGAGCTCATTGCTCAAAAACCCATCGAGCCCAGAGACTCGGCTCGGTTGTTGGTTGCAGATGGGGCACAGGCACTTCATCACGTTGTGTCCGATCTTCCTCAGTTCATTCGTCCTGGTGATGTGGTGGTCGTCAACGACACCAGAGTTCTCCCTGCTCGTCTGTCGCTGCAAAGAAAAACTGGTGGTGCAGCCGAAGTGCTGTTACTGGAACGCCGGTCGCCCGATGCCAGATTGTGGGAAGCACTGGTTCGCCCCGCACGAAAATTGAAGGAAGGCGAAGTTCTCGAGTACTTCGGCAAGCGCGTTGTTCGTGTTGGTCCGCGCACCGAGGCAGGAGACACATTTGTTGTTGAGATCACTGATGATGATCCGTTGGCTCTTATTCAACGCATTGGGTCCATGCCATTGCCGCCCTACATTCGTGGCTCGCTGAAAGATCAAGAGCGCTATCAAACGGTGTATTCGCAAACACCAGCGAGTGCCGCAGCGCCAACAGCAGGTTTGCACTTCACTCCCGAACTCTTAGCGCGCGTAGAACAGGCCGGCGCCGTCATTAAGCGAGTGGAGCTGGTTGTTGGTCTCGACACCTTCAAGCCCATCTCCACGGAGAACCCGCTTGAGCATGTCATTCACTCCGAGTTTTACAACGTTCCACAAGACACCATGGACGCGTGCGCATCTGCCACGCGAGTGATTGCCATTGGCACCACGGCAACACGGGCTCTTGAATCGGCGGCAACGTTTGGCGACTTATCTGGGCGCACGCGACTCTTCATCACGCCGGGGTATGAATGGAAAATTGTTGATGCAATGCTGACCAATTTCCACATGCCGCGTACATCGTTGCTGCTTATGATCGGGGCATTTGTCGGTGAGTCATGGAAACCTCTGTACATGTCGGCTATTGAAGAGAAGTATCGGTTCTTGTCGTTCGGTGACGCAATGTTTCTGCAGAGAAGTAAGGCGGACTAAATGTTCAAAGTTCAATTAGATATTTCTGCTCGTGACGGCAATGCGCGCACCGGCGTTGCTACCACTCATCGTGGGTCGTATGAAACGCCATGCTTTATGCCAGTCGGAACTCGCGGCGCCATTAAGTATCTCAGTGCGCGTGATTATGCCGAGTTGGGCGCCCGCATTGTTCTCGGAAACACCTATCACCTCATGCTGCGCCCTGGCGCAGACATTGTGGAACGCTTTGGTGGCCTCGGTGCTTTTGCCGCGTGGGACGGTCTCACGCTCACCGACTCTGGTGGTTTCCAAGTTTTCTCACTCGATCCCAAAGTGGATGACGACGGTGTCACATTCAAGTCAACGTACGACGGTTCGTACCATCGCTTCACTCCTGAAATTGCGGTCGAGACTCAACAGAAGTTGGGTGCAGACATTCAAATGGTTCTCGACGTATGCACGTCGTTGCCGGCCGAGCCACATGTTGTGCGTTTGGCGCTTGAGCGAACAAGTCAATGGGCGCAGCGCGCGAAAGATGCACACACGCGTACTGACCAATCTCTGTTTGGCATTGTCCAGGGCGGAACCGACACAGCAATGCGTGGTGAGAGTGCGCGTCGAACCGCAGACATCGGATTCGATGGCTATGCCATCGGTGGCTTATCTGTTGGTGAAACACGTGCAGAAATGGTGGAGTCAATAGCTGCGTGCATTGGGGACCTGCCCGACGACCAGCCGCGCTACCTCATGGGTGTCGGTGACCCTGCGTCGTTGGTGGAAGCCGTCGCACTCGGTGTCGATCAGTTCGACTGTGTCATGCAAACCCGTCTTGGTCGTCACGGCACCGCCATGACATCGGTGGGGAAAGTACACATCAAGAACGCGAAGTACGCCGACGCAGACGACCCACTTGACCCAGCGTGTTCCTGTTGGGTGTGCACTTCTCATTCGCGCGGGTATCTGCGCCATCTCACTCAGGTGGGGGAGCCAACTGCTGCTCGATTGGTCTCCATTCACAACGTGGCGTGGACAATCAATCTCATGGCCAGCATGCGCTCGGCTATCGCTGATGGCTCTTTTCAGGCTCTTCGGCGCTCCATCCTCGACGTTTGGGGTTAGCGCTTCGGGTCCTCTCGGGCCCAACAGGGCTAGGATTGCCCACCGTGAACGCATTTAGTCTCGCCGCAGAATCATCCAGCTCGAACCAGTCTCCGGTTTTTGCCATCGTCATCTATGCATTGCTGTTCGGCGGTATGTACTTCATCTTCTTGCGTCCTCGTAACCGTCGCATGAAAGAAGCCCGTGCTCTCGCTGCAAACTTGGCAATCGGTGATGAAGTAGTTCTCAACTCGGGCATCTTCGGCTTTGTCTCCGACATCGACGGAGACGTTTTGTGGCTCGACATTGCCGATGGTCATCAGCAAGAGCGCATCGAAATTCGTGTCACCCGCGGTGCTGTTGCCCGCAAGGTCGCCCCAACGGGTGACGACACTGCAAAGCAATAGTTCTTCATGTCGCGTCGTCGTCTTCTTTTTCCGCTTATTTCAATTCTGCTCGTCGCTTCGGGCGCGTTTGTTGCCAACGTTCTCGCAGGAAACACACCGTCGCTTGGGCTCGACCTCCAAGGTGGCGCTTCAGTCACAATGAAGCCCGTAGGCACCTACGACCCTGAAGCACTCAATGTGGCAGTGGACATCATTCGTCAGCGTGTTGACTCCATTGGTGTTGCTGAACCTGAAATTCAACGTCAGGGCGACAACGTTGTTGTCAACTTGCCTGGTGTAAAAGATCAGCAGGAAGCACTCGACCTGATTGGTCGAACGGGTGCTGTAGAATTGCGCCCTGTTGCCAACCTGGCTGAAAATCCAGATCTCACCACCACTACATCTGCCGCACCAGGCGCGACCACCACCACAGTGAAGGGTGCCACCACAACATTGGCTCCACCAGCAGGTGGCGTCGGCAGCTCGCGTACTCGTGCCGAAACAACCACCACCACGGTGCCAGGAACCGACCCTGAGACTGGTCTCAAGCCAGGTCAGACAATCTTGCCTGGTCGTAAAGACAGTCTCATCTATTTGTTGGGTCCTGCCGAAGCAACTGGGGAAGTGTTCTCAAACGATGCATCGGTGCAGGTGGAAGCAGGCAGTTTTTCTGTCGTTGCGAACTTGCGTGATGGTCCTGCAGGTGAAGATCAGTGGAATGCATTGGCGCGCAAGTGCTACGACGGCGGCGAAGAATGCCCCACGAAGCAAATTGCAATCGTGCTCGACGGCGAAGTTATCTCGGCACCTACCGTTCAAACTCCATCGTTTGACAATGGCAGCGTTTCCATCACCGGAAATTTCACACGCTCAGAGGCAGACGAACTTCGAAAGATTTTGCAGTTCGGTGCAGTTCCAGTGCAGTTCGAAACTCCAACGGTCCAGACCGTGTCGGCAACACTCGGTAAAGACTCACTGCGCGCAGCGATCATTTCAGGAATTCTTGGTGTTCTTCTTGTGCTGCTGTTCCTGTTGTTCTATTACCGACTCATTGCGCTTGTCGTTGTCGCAGGTCTTGGTGTCTCTGGTCTCTTGCTCTGGAGCATTATCTCCTGGCTCTCTAAAACGAACGGACTAGCTCTCACATTGTCTGGTGCGGCCGGCATCATTGTGTCCATCGGTGTCACCGTGGACTCCTATGTGGTGTTCTTTGAGAAATTGAAGGACGATGTTCAGGCGGGTCGCACTTTGCGCAACTCAGCATCACGCGGTTTCGAGTCAGCATGGCGAACCATCCTTATCGCCGACACCGCATCGCTCATTGGCGCAATTGTTTTGTGGTGGCTCACCGTGGGGTCCGTACGCGGATTCGCGTTCTTCCTCGGGTTGTCCACCCTGTCCGACATTGTGGTGTCTTATTTCTTCACGCGACCAACTGTCTTGTTGTTGTCTCGCACACGACTCTTCAGTAAGGGACGCGTCCTTGGTGTTCGCGGAACTCAATCTTCGGTGGAGGTGGCGTAATGGCTGGTCGTTGGCAGCGTCTGTATCGCGGTGAAACCACAATCAACTTTTATGGTCGACGAAACATCGGATTTGTCATCTCGGGAATCGTCCTCTTGGCAACAGTTATCTCGTTGTTCGCACAAGGCCTCAACTTGGGTATCGACTTCAAGGGCGGAATTGCATATGAGCTTCCCGCATCTGGTGCCCTCACTATCGACACTGCGCGAACCATCTTGGAAGAAAACAAAGTGGAAGCCTCTGGTGCCAAGATCCAGACTCTGAGTTCTGGTGGCGACCAACGTCTTCGTGTTCAGTTAGGCGAACTAGACGCCAAGGTGGAAACAGCAGTGAAGGACGACCTAGCTGCAAAAGCCAAGGTCAAAGTTGAAGAAGTCAGCGTTGAAAAAGTCAGCGCAACATGGGGTCGCAGCATCACATGGAACGCGGTGCGAGCGCTACTCATTTTCTTGGTTCTGGTGTCGCTGTTTATTGCATGGCGCTTCGAATCCCGAATGGCCGCAGGCGCAATCGCCGCAGTCGTTCATGACGTCGGCGTCAGTGTCGGCGTCTATTCACTTCTGCAACTTGAAGTCACTCCGTCCACTGTGGTGGCATTCCTCACCATCCTTGGTTTCTCGTTGTACGACACCATCGTGGTGTTCGACAAAGTGCATGAGAACACCACTCGGTTTTCTGGATCACGTGTGTCATACGGTGACGTTGTCAACGTGTCAATGAATCAAGTACTCATGCGTTCACTCAACACCTCGGTAGCAGCGCTGCTCCCAGTGATGAGTCTCTTAATCCTTGGCTCTGGCCTCTTCGGCGCGGTGGCCTTGCAAGAGTTTGCTTTGGCGTTGCTGGTGGGTATGGCCACAGGCGCGTATTCATCCATTTACATCGCGACACCAATTCTGGGCATTCTGAAAGAGCGCTCTGCGGAGTACATCACCAAGCGGGGAGAGCTCAGCTTGGGCAACGATATGGCGACTCTCATGGCCACCGGAGCCCCCGTGAGTCGACGAGCTTCGGCACGAAAAGCAGAGTCATCAGCGGAGTCGCCCGCGATGCCGGCTGTCGATGCCATCTTGAGCCATCCACCGCGCCCTCGAAAGAAGTCGCGAAGGTAGTCTTTCCGTATGGCCACTGCCGACCGCGTTCTTCCGTGGAGACGGCACCATAGTGCGCCCATTGAAGAAATTGCGCCGCTTCTCACGGCCTATCGCAAGCGCCATCCAAAGGCATCTGTTGCATTAGTCAACAAGGCGTATGAAGCCGCACGTGTTGCACACATCAGTCAGCAGCGCTCGTCGGGTGAGGCGTACATCAATCACCCCATTGCAGTGGCGCGAATCGTTGCCGACATTGGCTTGGACGACATCTCTCTTGCTGCAGCATTGTTGCACGATGCGGTAGAAGACACCGAAATCACCCTTGAAGACGTTCAACGAAACTTTGGTGACGAAGTTGCGGAGCTTGTTGATGGCGTCACGAAGTTAGAACGTCTGCAGTTCGATTCTCGCGAAGCTCAACAGGCAGCCACCATGCGCAAAATGTTGGTGGCCATGGCGCGCGACATGCGTGTCCTTATCATCAAACTTGCCGACCGACTTCACAACATGCGAACACTGGCCGGAGTTCCGTTAGACAAACAGCAACGCATTGCTCAAGAAACTCTCGACATTTATGCGCCGCTTGCCAACCGTTTGGGTATGCAGGAGATCAAACAGCAACTCGAAGATTTGTCCTTTGCTGCTCTCTACCCAAAGAGATTTGCAGAACTCGATCACCTTGTTTCGTCCCGCACGCCAGAACGAGATGTCTATTTGGAGACTGCCATTACCGAAGTACGCGCGCGTCTCGCCGACGTGCACATCATCGGAGATGTCACGGGTCGTGGCAAACACTTGTGGAGCATCTACGAGAAGATGGTTCAGAAGGATAAAGACTTTGACGAAATCTTCGACCTAGTGGCGCTTCGCATCATTGTCGACAGTGTGCGTGATTGTTATGGCGCCCTTGGTTGCATTCACGGCAAGTGGCGACCCGTTGTGGGTCGATTCAAGGACTACATCGCCATGCCGAAGTTCAATCTGTATCAGTCGCTTCACACCACAGTGATCGGGCCTGGTGGAAAGCCGCTTGAAGTGCAAATTCGTACGCGCGAGATGCACGAACGCGCTGAATGGGGTGTTGCGGCTCACTTTGCGTACAAGCAGGGAACACAATCCGGAGACTCGGACTGGCTGAATCGAATCATCGATTGGCAGTCAGACATCACTGACCCCAACGAGTTCATGGCGGGTCTAAAGAGCGATCTCGAACAAGAAGAGATCTTTGTCTTCACGCCTAAAGGTCGAGTGATCACGTTGCCGTTGAATTCCACGCCAGTCGACTTTGCGTATGCAGTGCATACCGAGGTGGGGCATGCGTGCGTTGGCGCACGTGTCAACGGACGACTCGTGTCTCTCGACGCAAGTCTCGGTTCAGGAGACACATGTGAAATTTTCACGTCCAAAGTAGACGGCGCAGGACCATCCCGTGATTGGTTGGGTTTTGTTCAATCACCACGTGCACGCACAAAAATTAAGAACTGGTTCACACGCGAGCGTCGTGAAGACATGGTGGAATCTGGTCGAGATGAACTCACTGCAGAATTGCGTCGCGAAGGATTACCTGTTCAGCGAATCTGGACGAGTGACGCTTTCTTGCAAGAACTAGAAGCTCTCAACATGGCCGACATCGACACTTTGTTTGCTGCCATCGGCGAGCATCATGTGTCGGCCCGCGGATTCGCACAACGAATTGGTAGAGCTATGCGTCGCGAGGGAAGCGACGAACAACTTGCGATGCCCATGCGTGTCGATCGCCCCACAACAGAGCGACGCAGTGCAACAGGTATCCACGTTGAAGGACTTGAAGATGTATTGGTGCGCCTCTCTCGCTGCTGTACTCCAGTTCCGGGTGATGACATTCTCGGATTCGTTACCAAGGGCAGGGGAGTCAGCGTTCACCGTGCCGACTGTGCCAACGCTGTTTCGCTTGTTGTCGATGAACCCACACGAATGATCGATGTGGAGTGGTCGCGCGCAATGCCCGGAACCATGTTCACAGCAGGAGTGGAAGTCGTGGCTCTCGACCGCAGCCGCTTGTTGCGCGACGTGTCGAATGCGCTGTCTGAGCAGCACGTGAACATTGTGGCCTGCAGCACCCACACCGGGTCAGACCGCGTGGCAAA
The DNA here is from genome assembly GCA_903904615.1 of uncultured Acidimicrobiaceae bacterium. GTDB lineage: Bacteria > Actinomycetota > Acidimicrobiia > Acidimicrobiales > Ilumatobacteraceae > UBA2093. Next base: position 9,008 of record CAIVDG010000112.1, read on the forward strand.
GATGCGCTTCGAGTTTGAACTTGCCGACCCCAACCATTTGGACTCTGTTTTGCGGGTCATCAAGGCCATCGATTCGGTGTACGACGCATATCGCATCGTGCCTGGCGGCAACCCCGACTAGCCTTTCCTGTCGTGCCGTCATTCCAAACAAGTCCAGGGACCCGCGACATCCTCCCGCCTCAGGCCGGACGCTGGCGCGCCTTTTCTACTGTGTTTGCCGACGTTGTGGAATCGGCGGGGTACCAGTGTGTTATTCCCCCCATGTTTGAAGAGCTGGGTGTCTTTCTTCGCCTCGGCGATGCCACCGATGTTGTCACCAAAGAGATGTACGACTTCGAAGACAAAGGTGGCCGTCACATCGCACTTCGTCCCGAGCACACGGCGGGCATTTGTCGTGCTTTTGCCCAGCATCGACCCGCTACTCCGTGGAAGGTCTGGTATTCCGGCTCTAACTTTCGTTACGAGAAGGCACAAGCAGGCAGGTACCGCCAGTTTGATCAAGTGGGTATCGAAGTGCTCGGTGCATCCGATCCACTGCTCGACGTCGAAGTCATTGCGCTTGGCTGGCAGTTTTTTGCGGCCTTAGGTCTTCGCAGCGTCGAGTTAATGGTCAACTCTTTAGGTGATCCCGGAGATCGCGCCGCATATATCGATGCACTTCGTTCGTATCTCACATCTCAATCGGGGCAGTTGTCTGAAGAAGCGCGGGCAACTCTTGAACGGAACCCACTGCGAGTACTCGATTCAAAGCGTCCTCAAGATGCCTCTGTCATCGCTGGCGCTCCCACTATTGATGCGTATCTCAGCAACGATGCACGGGAACACTTCGCATCAGTCATCGCTGGTCTCGACGCTTTGGGCATTCCGTATCGAGTGAACACGGGATTAGTTCGTGGCCTGGACTACTACCAGCGCACAGTATTTGAATTTGTTGCTACCGCTCTCGACAACGCCCAAACCGCAGTTGGCGGTGGTGGGCGATACGACGGTCTCGTGGAAGACCTTGGCGGACCAGCAACTGCTGGTGTTGGTTTTGCGCTCGGAGTCGATCGCACTCTGTTGGCATGTGACAGCGAAGACGTGTTTGCTGGCGAATCTCCACTAGTCGATGTCTTTGTTGTCGACGTCATCGACGGAATGACAGCTCTCACATTGTGCGACGCGGTGCGTGCTGCCGGTTACACAGCCGATCGCGCCTTTGACGGACGCAGTATGAAATCGCAGATGAAGTCCGCCGATAGGTGTGGGGCGAGTATCGCTGTCATCATCGGCGCCGACGAAGCCTCGGCTGGTACATGTACCGTGCGAGACCTTTCAACATCAGAACAAACCGTTGTTCAACAATCAGAACTCATTCAGCACCTCACACTTGTACTTGGTGCGCGCACCCCCCGAAGGAATACACAATGAAGTCAACGGCAATGCGAACACATATGTGCGGAGACCTCAACGAATCCAACATTGGCAGCACAGTGTCAGTGTGTGGGTGGGTCGGTCGCCGACGCGAACATGGCGAGAAACTTGCGTTTGTCGATCTTCGTGACCATTCCGGAATCATTCAGTGTGTCGTAGACAACGATGTTGATGTTCGTAGTGAGTATGTGGTGCGAATCACGGGTGTGGTTCGTGCGCGTCCAGACGGAACCGTGAATGACAACCTTGCTACTGGTCGCGTGGAAATTGGTGACTGCGCAGTAGAAGTTCTGAACTCAGCAGAACCGCCACCTTTCCCCGTAGACCAACGCGCCGACGACGTCGATGAAGGCGTTCGATTGAAGTATCGCTATATCGACATTCGTCGTGAGCGCATGCAGCGAAACTTGAGAGTTCGCGCTCGGGTGAACAGTGCTATTCGTCGAGCAATGGAAGAAAACGGATTCCTCGAAGTAGAGACCCCGTTGCTCATGCCTTCCACCCCGGAAGGTGCCCGCGAATTCTTGGTTCCTTCACGTAAAGATCATGGCTCCTTCTTCGCTTTGCCACAGTCGCCGCAGTTGTGGAAGCAGTTGCTTATGGTGTCTGGCGTTGACCGCTACTACCAAATTGCTAAGTGTTTACGTGACGAAGACTTGCGTGCTGACCGCCAGTACGAGTTCATGCAGCTCGACGCCGAAATGTCGTTTGTTTCCCAAGACGACGTACTGGAATTTATCGGTCGTGCAGTAACCGCTGCGGCAGAGGCGGTCACAGGGGAGAAGCCGCCCACCATCCAGCGCATCACATGGCGAGAAGCGATGGAGCGTTTTGGTGTCGATAAGCCCGATCTTCGGTTTGGCATGGAGCTCGTAGAACTCACGCCGCTGTTTTCATCCACGGAGTTCAAGGCATTTGCTGGTGCAGAGTGCATTAAGGGCATTCGCGTTGATGCCGCTACGTATCCAGAGGCCGCTGCATACGGACGTAACAAGCTCGATGCGCTCACCGACCGCGCTAAGAAGATTGGTGCCAAAGGTTTGGTGTGGATGAAGGTCCAGGCCGGCGGGGTAGTTGAGTCGCCGGTGGCAAAGTTCTTGTCCGACGCAGAGCGCGACACATTGGTCACAACTATGGGTGCAACTGAAGGTGACCTACTTCTTTTGGTAGCCGACGAGTGGATGACCACATGTGAAGTACTGGGTCAGTTACGCAACGACATTGGACGTCCGCCTGTTCACGAGGGCCCGTATCGGTATGTGTGGGTCACTGAGTTCCCGCTGTTTGTTGGCGCAGACCCAGTGACTGGTCGTCCACGTCCAGGGCACCACCCGTTCTGTCATCCGCATCCCGACGACATCGCATTGTTCGAGTCGGATCCTTTGAAGGTTCGTGCTCTTGCGTATGACTTGGTGTTGAACGGATGGGAGTTGGGTTCTGGATCCATTCGAATTCATGAACCAGAACTTCAACGTCGCGTGTTCAACATTCTCGGAATTTCTGACGAAGAAGCAGACAAGCGGTTTGGGTTCTTCTTGCAACCGTTCAAATACGGTGCTCCTCCGCATGGCGGCTTTGCATTCGGTATCGACCGTCTCACCGCCATCCTTGCGGGCGAAGAAAACATTCGTGAAGTTATTGCGTTTCCAAAGACCCAGAGTGGTGCCGACCCAATGACGAATGCCCCAACACAAGTTGAGCCATCACATCTTGCAGATCTCGGCTTGCGACTTCTTCCACCGCCAGCAAGTTCGTAATCACGTGGAGACACCAGATCTTTTCACCGAGTCTCTGGAAGAACAGATTGCACTGCGTGCGCCATTGGCTGCGCGCCTTCGTCCCTCAACGCTCGATGACATTGTCGGACAAAGTCATCTTGTCGGCCCCGACGGACCACTTCGTCGTCTTATTGATGCCGACCGCGTGTCGTCCATCATTTTGTGGGGCCCGCCTGGTACCGGGAAAACCACATTGGCAGAGTTAATTGCGTCGTCAACACGTCGGCGCTTTGAGCGACTCTCTGCCGTTACTGCTGGCGTGAAAGACATTCGCGAAGTTATTGACTCTGCGAAACGAGCACTTACTTTCGACGGCCGTGGCACGGTTGTCTTTGTTGATGAAATTCATCGATTCAGCACAACGCAGCAAGACGCGTTGTTGCATGCGGTCGAGAGCGGCGTTGTCACGCTTGTGGGTGCAACTACCGAGAACCCGGCGTTCTCCGTGAATCCTGCACTGCGTTCACGTTCGTCGGTGTTCGCGCTTCACCCGGTGGGAGAAGAAGATGTGCGTGAAGTTCTTCACCGTGCCGCCACGTTGGTGGCCGTTACTGCCGCCGACGATGCATTGGCTGTGATTGCGCGTCGATGTACCGGAGATGTCCGTCAAGCCATTACCGCATTTGAAGTGGCCATTGCATTGGCTGGTAATGCGCCTGTTGCGTTGGAACATGCGATGACTGCGTTGAACACCAGTGTGACGCGATTGGGTCGCGACGACCACTATGACGTCATTTCTGCATTCATTAAATCCATGCGAGCAGGGGAGACCGATATTGCGTTGCACTGGCTTGCTCGCATGGTGGAGGCTGGAGAAGACGCACGTTTCATCGCTCGCCGCCTCGTCATCTTCGCAAGTGAAGACATTGGTATGGCCGACCACACGGCGTTGTTGGTGGCCGTAGCGGCAGCCGATGCCTTGGACCGTGTTGGGTTGCCCGAAGCGATGCATCATCTGGCACACGCAACCATCCATCTTTCTCGGGCCCCCAAAAGTAGATCCGTCACCGTTGCGATAGTGGACGCTGTTCGTGATGTACGGGAAGGTCGAACGGGCCAAGCTCCTCCGACGACGAGTGAACCACCAACGTTTCGTCCGTTGGGATTTACCCCACCTGCCTACTACCGTGAACCCTAATGATGAAGCGTTTGTTTTGGTTTGTTCTCGGAATGTGTGCGGGCGCATACGCAGTTTTGTGGGGAAAGCGCAAGGCCGCTGAAGTCGCGGAAAGCATTACGCCACAAGCCATCATTGGCGTGTTGCTTGACGCCGCCAAATCCCTCGTTCGTCGTCTGGTTGCTCTGTACAACGGCGCTTCAGACGACCCTCCACCGTCGGTTCTCTAAGCAATTCTCCCGTTCAGTGGAAGGGCGGTGGGTAACATAGAGACTTCCATGGTGCCTCCGTCCTCTTCTTCAACGCCACGTAGCGCCGACCAACTGCGTTCGGCGTTTTCCGGTTTCTTCAATGAGCGTGGCCATACGGTTGTTCCCTCGGCCAGCCTCATTCCGCACGACCCCACCTTGTTATTCACCGTGGCCGGAATGGTTCCCTTCAAGCCGTATTTCATGGGTGATGAAGTTGCTCCATACAACCGCGCCGTCACCGTACAAAAGTGCGTTCGTGCCGGTGGCAAGCACAACGACCTCGACGATGTGGGCCGAACAAAACGACACCTCGTGTTCTTCGAGATGCTCGGCAATTTCAGTTTCGGCGATTATTTCAAGACCGACGCCATTCCCTGGTCGTGGAAGCTCGTCACTGAAGTCTTCGGTTTCGATGGTGACCGTTTGTGGATCACTGTGCATGAGTCAGACGATGAAGCAGAAGCTATTTGGCACGAGCAGGTGGGTGTTCCCATGGAACGCATCCAGCGCTTGGGAGACAAAGACAACTTCTGGCAAGCAGGAGATACCGGACCATGTGGGCCGTGCTCTGAAATTCACTTCGACCGTGGCCCAGCGTTTGGTCCAGATGGCGGACCGCAGAACGACCCGCATGGTGACCGCTTCATGGAGTTCTGGAACCTTGTGTTCATGCAGTACAACCAGTCGGCCGATGGTTCGCGGTCTGCATTGCCCAAGCCAAGTATCGACACAGGTGCTGGGCTTGAGCGAATCCTGGCGTTAGTACAAGGTGTCGACTCGGTGTGGGAAACAGATGTTTTGTATCCACTCATCGAACAGGCTCAGTCCACCACGGGCGCAACGTATCGAAGCGGCGACTACAACGATCGCGACAGCTTTAGTTTGCGTGTTCTTGCAGAGCATGCGCGTTCAGCCACCATGCTCATTAACGACGGCGTGTTCCCCAGCAACGAAAACCGTGGGTATGTACTTCGCCGAATTATTCGTCGTGCAGTACGTCATGCATTCTTGTTGGGTACAGAGAAGCTCGTCATGCCCAGTTTGTCCAATGTGGCTATCGATGTCATGGGCACTGCGTATCCCGACGTTGTGAAGAACCGCGACTTCATTGTGGGTGTCCTCACCAAAGAAGAAGAACGTTTCCGCAACACACTGAAGACAGGTCTTTCAATTTTGGAAGATGACTTCGCTGCCGATGCAAAGAAACTGTCTGGGCGTTCGGCATTCCTTTTGCACGATACTTATGGTTTCCCACTTGAACTCACGCAGGAAATTGCGGGCGAGCGCGGTGTCGAGGTGGACATCGAAGGTTTCGAGAAAGAAATGAACGAGCAGCGCACCCGTGCGAAAGATGCTCGCAAAACGGGTCGCGCAGACGGCAATCGTGTCGAGGCATACCGCGAGGTCATGGAGACTCACGGAACCACTGAGTTTGTTGGCTACGTACACAATTCAGCAGAAGCCACTTTGTTGGCCGTTATTGCGGGTGACGACAACTGCGTTGAAGTGTTCCTCGATCACACTCCGTTCTACGCCGAAAGTGGCGGCCAAGTAGGGGACATCGGATCTTTGTCCAACGAAGATTTCTCTCTCGAGGTCATCGACACAACTTTTGCGCTGCCTGGCCTGCGTCGCCATGTGTGTCGCATTGTTCGAGGCGAACCTGTGGAAGGGGCAGTGGTCTCGGCACGAATCAACACCGATGCCCGTGCCGCAACACGACGCAATCACACCGGAACACATGTCTTGCATTGGGCACTTCGCACGGTATTAGGTGAACATGTAAAGCAGGCGGGTTCGTTGGTGTCACCAGATCGCTTGCGTTTCGACTTCAGTCATTACGAAGCGGTGACCACAGAAGAGATTGAACGAATCGAACTTTTGGCAAATGCCGAAGTGTTGGCAAACGCACCAGTTGATGCATTCGAAACATCGAAGGAAGAGGCGCTTGCTGCAGGAGCTATTGCGTTCTTCGGAGACAAGTACGGCGACACTGTACGAGTCCTGAAGGCGGGTGCTTCAACAGAGCTCTGTGGTGGAACCCACGTATCGGCCACCGGAGACATCGGCACTATCAAGATTGTTGCCGAGTCTTCAATTGGTTCCAACTTGCGACGAATCGAAGCGGTCACTGGTGAAAACGCAGTTCGTTACGTTCAGAAGACAAATGACAT
>CAIVDG010000113.1 GCA_903904615.1 uncultured Acidimicrobiaceae bacterium
AGCGCTTCAAGTCGAGCCGATGCGCGAGCACTACGACGCTCCGCAGTTGCACGACCTTCTTGTGCACGGTCCCCTGCGTCTTCTGCTTCATCGCGAGAGCGTTCAGCGGATGCAATCTCTGACTGCAACACACCAATTGCATTTTCGGCGGCGGTGAGTTCGGTTTGTAGACCATCAATCGTGGTCACGAACGACACATCGCTACCTTCAACATTTTCAATACGTGCTTGCAGTTTCTGCAGTTCGCCGGCGCCCTGTTCAACAGTGTTGCGCAATGTGCGGAGCTCGCCTCGAACTTCTGCAGCAGCAGTTGACGCTTCATTGCCCTGAACAGTGTGGAACAGGCCTTGTTTGTCACGTTCACGTTCAAACGCATCTTCTTCAACCTGCAACGAATCGCTTTCGCTGACAGCAATTTCAAGTCCACGCTCAACTTCAGCAAGGTCTGTGCGCATCTCCGAAGCATCGGCTTCGAGCGCTGCAATGACATCTTCTGCGATGAGTTGACCTTGATCGCGCTCCATGGAACGACGACGTTCGCCGATGAGAGCGACCAGGCCACGTGCGCGCTCACGCAACTGTTCGACACGCATGAGCTCGTCGTTTAGTCCGGATTCACCGCGAGCAGAGAGTTCTGCCTCTGCAGCGCGAATATCGGCTTCAAGTTGAACGATTCGTTCTCTGAGCTCGCGCTCTTTCGAGTCGCCCGATGACTTCTCGGTCTCTAGCGCGCCAAGTTGCTCGCGAAGCGCAGCAACCTCACGACCAGACAAGTACAAACGCAACGCGCGAAGCTCGGTGACGACTTCTTCGTAGCGACGAGCAGCATCGGCCTGGCGTTCTAGTGGACGTAATTGACGACGAACTTCTCGAATGAGGTCTTGAACTCGTAGAAGATTTGCTTCAGTTGCCTCGAGACGACGTTCCGCCTTTTCTTTACGCTTGCGATACTTCAAAACACCGGCGGCTTCTTCGATGATTGCTCGTCGATCTTCAGCACGCGCAGTGAGCACTGCATCGATCTGACCCTGGCTGATGATGACGTGTTGCTGCCGACCAACACCGGCATCGGACAACAATTCTTGAACATCGAGAAGTCGACACTCCACACCATTGATTGCGTATTCACTGTCGCCATTTCGGAACAATGTGCGCGACACCGTGATTTCGGAAAAGTCAAGCGGAAGAAGCCCCGCTGAGTTATCGAGCGTGAGCATGACTTCTGCACGACCGAGAGCCGCACGCTTGGAAGTTCCGTTGAAAATGACGTCTTCCATCTTCTGGCTTCGCACAGAGCTGGGAGCTTGTGCACCAAGAACCCACGCCACAGCGTCGACAACGTTTGACTTACCGGATCCGTTTGGACCGACGACAACAGTGACTCCTGGTTCCATTTCCATGACGGTGGAATCAGCGAAGGACTTGAAGCCCTTGAGAGTAAGAGATTTAAGGAACACGGCGTCTTCAACAGTAATGGACGAGCACGCCACGCGCCCTATACGTCGCTACTTTTGACAGCGCGGGCAATACGACGTTGACCGACCAGCCACCATTTCGCGACGGATGGTGGTTTTTCCACAGGTCAAACATCCGAGTCCTTCGCGTCCGTAGACGAGATGCATGTCTTGAAAAGAACCACTATTTCCATCGATATCGACATATTGAGTGTCTTCCAGTGTGGACCCACCCCGTTCAATGGCCTCGGTGAGGACTTCGGTAATTGTGCGGGCAAGAGTGTTGATAGTTCTCGTACTGAGCGAGTCCACCGTGCGACTCCAGCGCAGCCGCACCCTGTGGAGAACTTCATCTGCATAGATGTTTCCGATTCCTGCCACCACATGCTGATTCAGTAGCAACGGCTTAATGGCGCCGCGGCGACCACTCAGTCGCTGTTTCAGCACGTCACCAGAAAAGTCATCCACGATGGGGTCTGGCCCGAGACGAGCAAGTTCTGGAAGAACCTGCGATACATCGAGAGATTCGCACACCACCACTTCACCAAACGTTCGCGGATCCACGAACCACATCTCGTCGTGTTGACCAAGTCGTTCAGATAACCGACACACGACATGGGTATGTGGTGGTCGTGGTGTGCCAATGGGTTCCACCAAGACACGACCACTCATGCGCAGGTGAATCATGACAAGGTCGCTGGTGTCGAGATCTAACAACAAGTACTTGCCACGACGACGCGCAGACGTCACCGTTGCCCCGGTTAACCCATGTATGACCGCTTCACGCCCAACACGTCGTACCGAACGCTCTCGACCTACCTGCACGGACTCAATGGTTCGACCAACAACATGAGTTTCTAGTCCGCGACGGACAGTTTCTACTTCAGGTAATTCAGGCATTATCTGTGTGAGCTAACGAACCACAAGCTTCCACTGCGGCTGCTTGTTCCGCTGCTTTCTTTGTGCGCCCGGTGCCGCGACCCTGAACGCGACCTTCCACATACACGGCGGTTGTGAAAACACGTTCGTGATCGGGTCCTTCACCTTC
>CAIVDG010000114.1 GCA_903904615.1 uncultured Acidimicrobiaceae bacterium
CGGCCGTTCGATAACCACTGCCACGCGGTCTCTGGTGATGCTGTGATGTCGTCTTCGCGATGGCGCACATAGGCCAGCCGAAACTCTTCCAACATGTCGGCGCCAATACCGTCTGTGCCCAAGATGATTCGATTTTGGCGATCACTTGGCTTGGCGTATCCCACTGAATTATTCATATTTGATCGTGGATTGTGGGCGATAGTGCCTGGTAATTCTTCAGACAGGTGTACCGCATGGACCAACAACCAATCTTCGTTTGCCAATGGCGAAAGTCGCGCACCTGCGTCGGAATCGTCGGTGCCTTCGGCAACGTGAATATGAACTCCGGTGTTGTAGCGCTTTGCGAGGTCTGCTGCCGCCTCTAACGTTTCGTTCGAGCATGTGAATGCGGCGTGCACTCCCACCATTCCTTGTCCACCCGTAGCCAAATAACGCTCGTTCTCTTCAAGGCCACGCCGTGCTGCGTCGGTCATTGCCGAGTGTGGCGCTACAGATGAAACCATTGAGTCATTACTCCAGCGGTCGGTTACTCCGTAACTCAGATTGTGTCTGATTCCCACCATCGCGCATGCAGAAGCTATTGCATCGAGAGAACCCTCTATTGCAGATGGACTCTCGTGATGATCAATGATGGCTGTTGTGCCGTTCAGAAGAGCCTCGGCTGCTCCAAGGGCGGCCGACCAATAAATGATGTCTAGATCGAGGGCTGCATCAAGTCTCCACCACACGTTTTGTAAGACAGACAAAAACGAAGTTGGTGTGTGTGGGGGCGCCGGCATCCCACGCGCAAGCGAGGAATACAGGTGGTGATGCCCGCAGACGAGACCTGGTGTGGTGTGGGTCATGTCAGTCGATGACCACGCCGCGTTGCGATGTAATTCGTCCGTACACCTCGGGGCGACGGTACTTGTCGAAATCGAAGAGTGTGCCGGTGTAGCGCTGACACCAGTCAAGGTCGCAACGTGCGGTGATGAGTTCGTCGTCGGTGGTAAACGCTTGAGCAACTACTTGGCCCGACGGGGCAACAATCATGCTTTGTCCCAAAGAGTCCACGCCCTCTTCAACGCCACCTTTCGCTACACCAATGACCCATGTTCCGTTTTGATATGCACCGGATTGCATGACCAACGCATTATGAAAGCCTTGAAGAATGTCTTGGCTTGGGTCGGGCACATAGTGGATAGGTGTGTTGTAACCACACAGAATCATTTCGACTCCCTGTAGACCCATCACTCGGTATGTCTCTGGCCAACGGCGGTCGTTGCAAATCATCATGCCCATGCGTCCACCGAATGCATTCCACACACCGAAACCTTCCATGGAGGGTTCGAAGTAATAACGCTCTGCATGTTGGAAGGGACGATCTGGTTCGTTGGTTTCGTGACCAGGAATGTGAACCTTGCGATACTTGGCTACAACAGAACCATCCTTTTCCACCAGAATCTGAGTGTTGAATCGGCGACCATCGTCGGTGAGTTCTGCATAACCCAAGCAGAAGCCGATGCCCAGTTTCTTTGCTTCATCGAAGAGTGGCTGGGTAACGGGTGAGGGCATGGCCGTTTCGTACCAATGGTCGGCGTCTGAGATGTTGTCAAGGAACCACCGTGGAAAGAACGTTGTGAGGGCGAGTTCGGGAAAGACCACTAAATCACAGCCAGCATCGTGACCCTTGCGTAGCAACGAAAGCAACCGTTGAACCACTTGTTCTCTGGTGTGTTCTTTTTGGATGGGACCAAGTTGGGCAGCGCCCACAGTGAGGATGCGGCTCATGCAATTGTCTCCAGTGCGCAAAGTGTCAGCATTGTGTGAAGCAAGAGATTCGCTCCTGCTTCGAGATCGTGGTCGTCAGTATGTTCTGCAGGGTTATGGCTAATGCCATCAACGCTGGGAACGAAGATCATTGCGGTGGGGCATACACGCGCAAGCATTTGTGCGTCATGGCCTGCGCCGCTTGGAAGTCGCATGACGCTGAGGTTGTTCTCTTTAGCGAGCGACTCAATAAGGGAAACGATGCGTTCTTCGAAAACTACTGGCTCGAAACGGGCGAGTTGGCGAGTGGTAATGGAGATGCCTTCGCTGGATTCAAGTTGGCGAAGATGATCCAAGACTTCGGCTTCGGCCTTTTGCAACAACGCTTCTTCGGTGTTTCGAATATCTAACGTAAGAACAGCTTTCGCTGGCACAACGTTGATGAGATTGGGGTGTAGGTCTATTTTGCCCACTGTGCAGACTTGATTTCCCCCATAACGCGATGCAAGGTCGCGCAAGAAGACGGCGATGTTGGCAGCCGCGTATGCAGGGTCGTGGCGAAGTGCCATGGGTGTGGTGCCTGCATGGTTTGATTGACCCGCAATGGTGACTTCTTGCCACGAGATTCCTTGTACGCCAGTGACTGCACCAATAACGATTCCTTGTTGCTCGAGTACAGGCCCTTGCTCAATATGCAGTTCTACAAATGCATGGGGAGCATGAGCCGGGCAAGGTGTTGCGCCGTTGTATCCAATTCGTTCAAGTTCATCGCCAACACGTGCTCCATCGATACCGACAGTGTCAAGTGCTGTCTCAACATCCATACCGCCGACAAAAACCAGTGAACCGAACATGTCGGGAGCGAATCGGGCTCCTTCTTCATTAGTGAAGAAGGCAACAGCGAGAGGTCGTTCAGGAACGATGTTGTTCTCCTGGCATGTCTGGATTACCTCTAGCCCTGCGAGAACTCCGAGGTTGCCGTCGTATTTGCCACCAGTTCTTACGGTGTCAATGTGGGAACCTGTCATTACTGGTGACCCGGAGCCAACATTCCAGACACCCACGACGTTGCCCACGACATCGATGGACACATCAAGGCCCAAGTCGCTCATCCATGCAAGGACAAGGTCGCGACCAAACTTGTCGTCATCGGTAAGAGCTAATCGCGCGCAGCCACCACCATCGATGGCACCGATTTCAGCCAAATCCAAGAGGCGTTGCTTCAAGCGTGGGTAATTGACCCTGTGGGTCTGAAGTTCCACCGAAGTAGCCATAGTCAAAGTGTACGAAATGTAAAAGGCAAAAGGCTGAACTATTGGGCTCAGAGGTAAATGTCGGCTGGCCGAGTGGTCTCCACCGTAGGGTTTCAGATGCCCGGGGAGGTGCTATGGACCACTCGCATTTGCGACACCAAATGGATTCAGAACTGGAGTTGTTTGAGCAACGTAATCCTCGTTCACGAGATCTGGCTGCCCAGGCCCGCACCAACATGGTGTCAGGGGTTCCCATGCCGTGGATGGCCCGCTGGCCAGGTCCTTTCCCTGTCTTCTTTGAGCACGCCTCAGGCGCAACCTTCCAAGACGTCGATGGTCATGAGTATGTGGACTTTTGCCTGGGGGACACTGGCGCAATGACGGGGCACGCTCTGCCTCAAGTCGCAGAAGCTTTGCATCGCCAATCACTTGCCGGAATTACCACCATGTTGCCGAATGACGATTCCGTCTGGGTTGCACAAGAGCTCCAACGTCGTTTCGGTCTCCCCAAATGGCAATTTGCAATGACAGCAACCGATGCCAATCGTTTCGTCTTGCGGTTCTCACGTCACCTCACGCAACGACCAAAGATTGCAGTGATTGATTGGTGTTATCACGGAAC
>CAIVDG010000115.1 GCA_903904615.1 uncultured Acidimicrobiaceae bacterium
TAAGTCGCGAGCCACCCCGAGATGGCCCCAACAGTCGGCGCGATTGCGTGTGAGATCAAGATCGAATACAACGTCGTGCTCTATGCCAAGCGCCTCGAACGGACTAACACCCAACGGTGTGTCCTTATGAAGAATAAGAAGCCCAGATGACTCATCGCTGAGTCCCAGTTCTACTTCAGAGCACAACATGCCTTCAGAATCAATACCTAAGATGCCACGACGTGCGATATTCATGCCATTTGGCATTGTGGTACCAAGTGTTGCAAGTGGAACCACATCGCCTTCACTCATGTTGGTGGCACCACACCACACATGACGCTCGACACCATCTCCAGCGTCTACAAAGCATCGGGTGACCTTTGCAGCATCGGGATGCTTCTCCATGCGATTAATGCGCGCAGTAACTACACCTTCGACTGGCGTACCTACTGTCACCATTTCTTCAACGGCGAGACCCAAAGAGTTCAGCGCAAGTGAAACTGCTTCTGGGTCCGACGGAATGTCGGCCATCTCACGCAATATGGAAAGCAAGATCTTCATGAGAACTGCTCCGTGAAGCGCACATCATCGGAATACATATCGCGCAAGTCATTCACACCATGGCGTTCTTTGGCCATACGGTCAATGCCGAATCCAAACGCAAAGCCACTCCACTCGACTGGGTCTAAACCGCCAGCACGAAGAACGTGTGGGTGCACCATTCCGCAACCACCCAATTCAATCCAAGAACCATCGGGACGACGAATATCGAACTCGGCACTAGGTTCAGTGAAGGGAAAGTACGAAGGACGCAGACGAGAAGTGAAACCTTCACCGAAGAATGCTTTTGTAAACGACTCAATAGTTCCGGCTAGATCTGCGAACGTAATGCCGCGGTCGATAACAAGCCCTTCAATCTGATGGAACACAGGCATGTGAGTTGCGTCGGGAGTTTCTTTGCGAAAAACGCGACCAGGCATAATCGCATAGATAGGCGGTGGCCAATCTTGCATCACACGAATCTGAACTGGCGATGTGTGCGTACGCAGCACAACACTTCCTGGTTCGTCTGATTCGACAAACAACGTGTCCCACATGCTTCGCGCAGGATGCGATGGTGGCATGTTGAGTGCTTCGAAGTTATAGAAATCAGTTTCGACTTCAGGGCCTTCAGCAATTTGAAACCCGAGACCTATAAACACATCTTCAAGGCGTTCGGTTGCTTGCGTTACTAGGTGTAAGCGACCGCGCCGTTGTGTTGCACGGGCAGACATCGCCACTTCTGTGATGTCGACTCGATCAGATTCGATAACAGAGGCAAACTCGCCCGCGCGAAGTTGCTGTGAGCGAGAATCCGCTATTGATTGAAGCGAGGTGAGCGCTTCATTGACTAACTGACCTAACTCTTTGCGCATCTCAACATCAGACACTTTGCCCAACGAAGACTTAATGGAGGAGATTGCACCTTTTTTACCCGTGAGCGCACTGACAACTGTTCGTAATTCCTCGGTACTTGAGGCAGCATTGATTGCTGACACACCATCATTGACGGCTTGCGCAAGTTGCTGGTGCTCAGGAGTAGTCGAAGATGCCATGACGTTAAAACGCTACTCCCCTAGCAGTGGCACAAACGGGAGCATTAACGGCGCACATGGGCTACATGCATGGCAACAA
>CAIVDG010000116.1 GCA_903904615.1 uncultured Acidimicrobiaceae bacterium
CGCCGTTGGGAAGATGACTCCATCCTTCGTTCAACAGATCTTGACGAAAGTTTTCTATCTCAACATCAAGTGCCATTAGCGAACGTTGCTCGCAATGAACTAGTTGAAATTCTTGGGAATGCAGTGGCGCAAACCAAAAATGTGACCTTGAAATTTTCCACTCATGTTGTTGGGGTTGAGCCAGGCGACTCATCATCGGTCGTTCGATTCTCCGATGGCACAGCTCAGTCCTTCGACATCGTCGTCGGTGCTGATGGAATTCATTCGGTTGTTCGCCCCTGCGTTGGCGGTCTAGACAAGCCACGCTTTAGTGGCTCTGCTGCATATCGCGCCTTGGTGCCGCGCAAGTTTGTGGAAGATCTACCCATGGACGTCACCAACCGTATGGGTCCCGACCGACACGTGGTGAGTTATTTCATTGGGCGTAATCGCAGTCACCTCAACCTCGTTTGTATATCGCCTGAAGATTCATGGGAAACCGAATCATGGACAGAGCAGGGAACAGTTGAAGACCTGTATGCACGATTTGAAGGTTGGTCACCTGAATTTCTCTCACTTCTTTCCCGAGTTGAAGAACCCGTTTTCCGCTGGGCCTTATATGACCGCGAACCACTCGACCAGTGGGGAATCGGAACAACCACATTGCTTGGTGATGCGTGCCACCCCATGCTTCCGTTTATGGCACAGGGTTCATGCCAAGCAATTGAAGATGCAGTGGTGTTGGCACGTTGTCTCAGTGATGCAGGCTTGAGCGATGCAGCACTTGCACTTCGTCGTTATGAAAATGCACGGCAGGGCCGTACAGCGCAAGTGCAAACATCGTCGTTGGCGAATCGTGATCTCTTCCACATGGTGGACGGCCAAGAACAAAAAGATCGAGATTTATTTTTCACTCTTGTACCACCAGGAATGTCAATTCTTGATTGGGTATACGAGTACGACGCGCTGACCGTTCCCGTTTGAGGTGCTTCTCAGGAGTCTTTCGCTCTAGTTAACGTTTTACGGTGCGCTGATACAAGCGTGTTCTTGCTGTGCACCTATGGAATAAGAACTACAACTACGCGGCGATTCTTTGCCTGAGATTCTTCTGTTTGTCCACTGCCTACGGGGTCACCCGCACCCACGCCAGCAATTGCGAATGGGCCACCAGCCTTTATGGCTCGCAAAGTAGCAACCGTTGCTAGAGCGCGACTCCGTGATAATGCAATGTTCTCTGGGGTATTTCCATTGCGCGTGCCTGAATGACCAACTACTAATACTGAACCCGCAGCAGAGATTTTCTCCTTCAATTTCCCAAGGGTCGCGCGTCCTTTTTCAGTCACAGTGGAAGATCCATTTTCGAAATAAATGGGAGCCAGGGTCACAATTTCATTGCCGACGTTTAACTCGCTCACATCAGATGCAACCACAGTTGTTCGCAGTGATCTGAGTACTTGACGAGTCTTTGCATTCACTACATCTGCAATGCAACGCCCTGTGTCGATGAATACAAGTTCATCGTCATTGGGCAAACAGACCGCAGGTGTGCGAGTAGTGATATCTGACGTCTTGTTCTGCGTCCGAGAAAGCACGGTAATTGCAGATGATGAAGCAACACTCTCCGGTGGGCGTGAATAGATCTTCGTGTCTGTGACTGTGACGCCAGGAATAGACTCTGTTTGCGCGGGCACTGTTGTGGTGGTAACTGGCGCAGTTGTCGTTGTAGTTGTAGCTGGCGCAGTTGTGGTGGTCGTTGGCGCAACAAGCGCGCCAGAAGTCATCACACGTGAACCTGACCCGTTCATTGCAACTGACACATAGAGGCCATTTCCGTAGGTCACTGATGACCACCCACTCGCATCCGCAGCACTATGACCTGTCCAAGTAATACCGTCGGTGCTGGTCATCACGCGGCTGCTGCCGCTATTTGCCACGGCTACAAACTTGCCGCCCCCGTATACCACTGATGTCCAGCCAACGGCTGCTGATGCTGTACGCGGCGTCCACGTAATGCCATCGCTACTTGTCATGAGATAGTCGGAACTCATTCCTCCAGGATTCGTGGCGGTAGCTACGAAAAGGTTGCTTCCGTATGCGATGCCGCTCCAGTTGCCGTTGTGAATCGCTTGTGCGTACGTCCAAGTCACTCCGTCAGGGCTGGTCATTACTCTGTCGTTGAACCCAGTACCAGAGATGGCGACAAACTTGTTATTTCCCCAAGTAACAGCACTCCACTGTTGAATTCCACCTGTCGGAACAGATCGATTCGTCCAAGTGATGCCATCGGTACTCGTCATCACACGGTTCGTACCCATAGAGGCGACAGCGACAAACGTATTGTTTCCGAAGGTGATGCCTTCCCAACTGTCGGTGCTCGAGCCCCGAGGGGTCCATGTAACACCGTCGGGACTTGTCATGATGCGGTCCGTACCGAAACCTGCGACTGCAACGAACATGCCATTTCCGAATGTCACGGAAGTCCAAGAACTTGCGGGCACACTGCGTGGTGTCCAAGAGATGCCGTCAGTACTCGTCATTACACGGTTCGTTCCAGTGGGGCTGACTGCGACAAAGGTGCCGTTTCCAAAAGTGACACCGTTCCAACTGTTCGCTTCTGCTGCGCTGCGCGCGGTCCATGTGGTTCCGTCGGCGCGAACTTGCTGAGACATGATCGCGACCGAGGAAACTAACGCCAGAGCGAGCGCCAGGTTTCTGAAGATTTTTGACGATTTCATGCAAAAATAGTAATCGTAACTTTGTTACAAAATCAATCCGTGACGGCACAAGAGAGAAACGTCTTGCGCAGGCGGAAACCCGCTCTGGTTAACGCTTTCCGGTGCGCTGATACAAGCGTGTTGCGATGGGTGCGAAAATAACAATTAAGAGAATTGCCCACCCGAGCGAATACAACATTGCGTTCTGTAACGGCCATGCAGTGGGGTCAGGGGTTTCAGCGGGCAGGTTCCCAAAGCGAACACGAACAGCGTGGGTCAATGTTGACACGGGGTTCCACTCGGCAATGGTTTTCAGCACTCCGGGCAAACTGTCGGAAGGAACAAAAGTGTTGGCAATAAAAGTGAGCGGGAAGAGCACGACGAAGGTCGCGTTATTAACGACTTCCGGCGTCGGAACGAGTAGTCCGAGACATGCCATCACCCAAGAAAATGAATACGAGAAGAAGAGCAGTAACGCATAGGCAACCACTGCGTCGAGAATTGAACCTCGTATACGCCAGCCCACTGCGAATCCAGCTAACGACATGATGATGATTGATAATGAGTTGTAGACCACGTCACTCGCTGTGCGGCCCGCGACAACGGCGGAACGTGACATTGGAAGTGACCTGAATCTATTGATGAGACCTTTTTGAACGTCTTCGGCTAACCCCGACGCAGTGAACGTGGAACCGAAAACTACCGTTTGAGCGAAGATGCCGGCAATGAGGAACTCGCGATAGTTACCTCCGGGAATGTCAATTGAACCGCCAAACACGTAAGCAAAAAGCAGAACGAACATGAGTGGCTGAACGATGACGAAGACCATTACCTCGGGCACACGCCCGATGCGAATCATGTTTCGTCGGGCAATTGTCGTGGCATCACGAATCATTTTGATCATGACTGCTCCTCCTGCGTCTTGTGCCCGGTGAGTTCCATGAAAACGTCGTCAAGTGTTGGTCGCCGTAGTGCGATGTCTGCGATCTCGACGTTCTGTGCCGAGAGTTCCGCCATCACCGAGCCAAGAGCCTCAACACCTTTAGTAACAGGAATTGAAATGAGCGCATCTTGTTCGTCAATGCGAACGGCTCCAATCGCGAAAGGTCGCAAGATTGCCTCAACGCGAGGAAGATCTGCAATCAGCGCGAGATGGATATCGAGATGCTCGCCCCCGGTGCGCCGCTTCAATTCTTGTGAGGTACCGCGCGCGATGGCGCGTCCATGATCAATCACCACAATTTCGTGCGCTAATTGATCGGCTTCCTCAAGGTACTGCGTTGTGAGAATCACTGTGGTGCCAGCTTCCACACGTTCACGTATTACATCCCAAAGTTCGCCGCGACTTCTCGGGTCGAGACCCGTAGTTGGCTCATCGAGAAAAAGTACGGGAGGGTCGGCCAACAACGCACCAGCCAAGTCGATGCGTCGTCGCATGCCGCCAGAGAATGTCTTGAGCGGTCGATTGGCAGCTTCGGTGAGTCGGAATCGTTCAATGAGTTCGTTTGCCTTTTGTCGGGCGGCTCGGCGACGCATTCCGTAGAGACATCCGATCATTTCCAGATTCTCGGTCGCGGTGAGGTGCTCATCGACAGCGGCGTATTGCCCAGACAAACCAATGAGTGACCGTACGCGTTGGGGTTCTTTGATGACATCGACCCCAGCGACCCTGGCTGATCCGGCATTGGGAGCGGTGAGTGTGGTGAGAATGGAAACTGCAGTGGTCTTACCCGCACCATTTGGACCCAAAAGACCAAGAACTGAGCCAGTGGGAACAGAGAGATCGAGACCGTCGAGCGCTACAACGTCTCCATAGTGTTTGGTGAGTCCGCTGGCCTCAACTGCGAACTCTCCCGTGTAGGTATTTCTCAATGCGTCGTTCACAGTGAGAGCCTATTGTGCTTGCTCATTGAAATCATCGAGGCATCGATGCAGTTGCTAGACGCGCAACGCGCGAAATGAGCACGTTGACGTCGGCAATACCTTCGAGCTTCTTCTCTAAGGGGCCATCGAGGAGGAGGGTGGCAAGCCCGTGGCCAACCGACCATATGAATGCAGTATGAGTTTTGATGTCGTCGTCGGTGGCGTAGTTACCGAGTGCTGAGGTGACGGCTTCGAGCAAAAGATTGAATGCACGGTCGGCTTGAAAAACTGCGCTCGGATAATTCTGTAAATCACACAAGTCGTTACGCATCATCACGCGGAAGTGCCCCGCATGTTCAAGTGCGAAGCGGACGTATGCCTCA
This sequence comes from uncultured Acidimicrobiaceae bacterium, assembly GCA_903904615.1. GTDB lineage: Bacteria > Actinomycetota > Acidimicrobiia > Acidimicrobiales > Ilumatobacteraceae > UBA2093. The sequence goes on from CAIVDG010000116.1 coordinate 4,940, forward strand.
CACATCCCACTGATTCCGTCATTATGGTTAGCAATGAGCGCAGCAGAAAGTTTGGAAAAACCCTCCTCGGCAATTGCGGCAAAAATTCCTGCTCGGTCGCCAAAGTGGTGATACGGAGCTTGATGAGACACGCCAGCATCGCGGGCAACTTTTCGGAGCGAAATGGCATCGGGCCCTTCGTCGCGGGAAATAGCAACAGCAACATCTAAGACAACTCTGCGGAGGGGGTCAGAAGTAGCTACAGACATGACTTGACACTATCTAGTTTTCATACTAGACACTGTCAAGTATGAATATTCATCCGAACCCTCAGGTCCAGTCCCGCCGTTGGCTGATTTTGCCGGTGCTCTGCATCAGTCTCTTCATGGTGGTCGTCGACAACCTCATTATCAACGTTGCACTGCCCACCTTGTCCACTGAACTTGGAGCTTCTACAAGTGGCTTGCAGTGGATTGTCGATTCATACGCATTGGTCTTTGCGTGTTTACTTCTTGCCTTTGGCGCACTGGGCGACAGGCTCGGACGCAAAGGTCTCATTCAATTCGGCATGGTGGCATTTGTGGCTTGCTCAGTGTGGGCGTCGTTTGCGCAATCCACTTCGTCACTCATTATTGCGCGAGGGGCAATGGGCATTGGCGCTGCAGCGATCTTCCCTGCAACGCTCGCCATCATCATCGATATCTTCCGTGACCCAGTGGAAAGAGCTAAAGCAATTGGCGTGTGGTCGGCGGTATCGGGAATGGCAGTTGCATTCGGACCAATTTCGGGCGGATTGCTCTTGGAACACTTCTACTGGGGTTCCGTATTTCTCATTAACTTGCCCTTTGGAATTCTTGCGCTGGTGTTGGGTGCAATTCTTATTCCTTCGTCGAAAGACCCCAACCCGCGTGGTGTTGATTTCCCCGGATTCATTTTGTCGATTGCCATGGTGGGCTTGCTGGTGTACACCGTTATTGAAGGTCCACATCGTGGCTGGCTCAGCCCAATCACGCTCATTTCTTTTGCGCTGACTGCATTTTTACTAACAATCTTTGTTCGTTACGAGTTAGCTGCAAAAGAACCATTGCTTGATGTGCGTGTATTTCGTAATGCGCGAGTATCTGCAGCAACAGGGTCTATCGGTATTGCATTTTTCGTACTCTTCGGATTCATCTTTCTTGTCACGCAGTATTTTCAATTCGTACGTGGCTACAGCACATTGTCGTCTGGTGTGCACACCTTGCCGTTCGCATTTGGTGCAGGTATCACCGCGCCGATTGCAGCGCGGTTGGCACTGAAATTTGGGACGAAAAGAGTGGTGTCAATGGGTCTGACCAATATGGGTATTGGGCTGACAATCATGGGTTTTTGTGGAGCACAAGCTGCATATTGGGGCCCAGTAGTTATCGGTATGTTGTTCCTTGCTAGTGGTCTAGGTCTCGTTACCTCGCCATCGACCGATGCAGTGATGGGTGAATTACCTGCAGAACGAGCTGGTGTTGGCTCGGCGATCAACGATGTCAGCAGAGAAGTGGGTGGAACATTAGGTGTCGCCATTAGCGGCTCGGTTTTTGCTTCTCTATACGGGCCAAAACTTGGTGAACTCATCAGCAACTTCAACATGCCAAATGAAGCCGTGGCGATAGCAAAAGAATCAGCAGGAGCTGGTTTTGCAGTTGCGGCTAAAGCACCGACGGCTGAAGCGGGCGAGGCAATTCGCGCAGCAGTGAGTGATGCGTTTATGCATGGTTTTCATGCTGCAACTTTCACCGGAGCGGCAGTGGCTTTTGTAGGCGCTATGTGCGCTTTGAAGTTCTTGCCTTCACGTCGCCAAAACGGGTAAATCGATGAGCCGAAGTCTCTTCGGTGCCTGAATTGACACCGAAGAGAACAGAGCGAAGTCAATTAAGCGGGAACGATTTGAATTTCTAGTTCGATGGTTACCTTGTCGCTCACGAGCATGCCATCGAGACCAATAGGTGCATTGAAACTGATTCCAAAGTCGCTGCGATTGAACTGACCAGAAGCACTGAAGCCCGCACGGGTCATGTCGTAAGCATCAACAGTGACGCCGTGGAATTCAAGATCAAGAGCGACCTCTTTGGTGATGCCATTGATGGTGAGATTTCCCTTGAGTGAGGTTTCAGTAACTACAGCAGACACAAAGGTCATAGTTGGGTGAGTGGCTGTGTTGAAGAAGTCGCCGCTTTGAAGGTGCCCGTCGCGCTGAGCATTATTGGTGTCGATTGATGACATGTCGATAGTGGCCGATACTGAGCTCGAGAGTTGATCGTCGGCCACAGTAACTGTGCCGCTAAATGAGTTGAAGCGGCCGCGAACCTTTGAGAGGCCAAGGTGACGCACTGTAAAGCCAACTTCTGAATGGCTTGGCTCAATATTCCATATTCCTGGGGTGAGTGTGTTAATTGTTGTCATGTCCACAAATATAGCAGCAAATTATTGACATGACAACAAATTGATATAATGGTCAAATGGAACCCAATTGGCTGAGCAAAGAAGAAGAGAAGGCGTGGCGCGGGTTCGTGGCACTACGTATTGGTCTAGTTGGTCACTTGGCACGACAACTTGCCCAAGACTCAGGCATTACCGAAGCTGAATTTGAAGTTTTGGTCGTTGTGTCAGAAGCTCCAGGTCAACGCATCAGGTCTCGCGACTTGGGCAAGGCCTTGAACTGGGAACGCAGCCGACTTTCGCATCAAATCACTCGTATGGAAGAGCGTGGAATGGTGGCACGCGAACAATGTGAAAATGATGCTCGTGGTTTTGATGTTTTACTCACGAAGGTTGGGTTGAAAGCAATACAGGCTGCGGCTCCTGCGCATCTTGAAGGAGTTCGGCACTGCTTCATTGATCTACTGACTCCTGCTCAAATGAAAACTCTTTCAAGCATTGCTGAAGTTGTCACTGAGCACCTTAAGAAAGAGCATCCGCAAGATTAGTGATTACCCAAGTATCTGTTCAATATGCTGGTCGGGTCGCACAACTATTGCCTGGTGCGGTAACAGTTGAAGAGTGGAAACCCACCAATTGTCAGGGTCTGTCACTTCAGTTCGCATGCGAACATCACAATGTTCTCCCGAATATTGTGCCCCACCTATCACAACGTGAGAATGAAGCGGAACAAGATCGAGAGACGAAATGGTTTCGCCGTTACGCACGAGCCAGCCATGAGGCAAGCGATTGCCGGGTTCAGCGCTTGGGCGATATGAGGTAATGATTTCATCGGAGAGTACTTCTAGAGGTGTTGTGGAGTGTTCGGTGGTGTAGCGGTAACCCACTTGCAAACCAATCATGTTGAAGTGTGTCGCTTGGTTGTTAATGGCGGTCTCAATTGAGGCAAGAGACTCATCAGAGATCAATGCGGCATCAAGATTTCTTGCTGAAACCTCTTTGTCGGGGTCGATGCCAAGCGCCATGAATACATCAAACATTTTGAAGGCATTTTCTAGGCTTGCTTGAGCATTGCGTTCGGCGATTGGGCGGCGCTCTGCTTCATAAGTGTTGAGCAACTCTTCGCTGGCTGAACCCTGGTGAACAGCTGCAATTTTCCACAGCAGGTTATGAATGTCGCCAATGCCTGTGTTCAGGCCCATGCCCCCGGTAGGTGGAAAGCGATGCGCTGCATCGCCGGCAAGAAAAACATGACCTTGTTGATATGACTGAGCCAACTGTGAAGTCATTGTCCAAGTTGATTGGCGTAGCAATGTAATAGTGCTGTCGGTTGGGGCGAGTGCGCGGCGGATGTGTGCAATACATTCCTCGTCGGTGAATGTTGCGGGGTTTGGCTCGTCGGTGGGCATCATGTACACCCATTCATTGTCTCCACCGTGGGAAACGAGTGCGCCACCTGAATATGGGTCACAGATCCAATACAAAATTCCGGGGTGTGCACCAACAAGAGCATTGAGGTTGGCTTGGAAATGGAACATGTTGAACTTCTGCAAGTTGTCGGGGCCATCCATAGCAATGCCAATGTTGTGCCGAACAGAGCTCGATGCTCCATCGCAAGCGATGATCCATGTGCTCTCAATTGTGCTCAGCGCATCGCCAACTTGAATTGTTGTAGTAAATCCGTGAGCAGTCGCTTCATGAGAAACGTAACTACTGGAGTACTCAACGTTGATGCCACGTTGTTGGAGTTCTGCGGTGAGTAGTGGCTCAAGGCGATGTTGCGAGAGGTTCCGCAACGGGGTTGGCGTAATTTCTAAATTGTCGTCACCCTGTTGCTCGTAGGGGAGAGTTCCAATAATGGTTTCACCAAGGCGCGTCACCCAATGCACGTGCCCTGCCTTTTTAGGTGTTTGTGCATGTGAGCGAATGGTGTTGACATCGAGCCCTATTTGTCGCCAAATTTCAAACGTGCGAGCGTTAATAACGTGAGCAGCGGGAGCACGCTGAGTGGAAGGCCGGCGGTCGATGATGCGCACTGTGAGCCCAAGCTCGTGTGCAAGAAGCGCGCCGGTGAGACCAACAGGGCCAGCGCCAACAATAAGAATGTCGGTTGTCATGAATGACCTTTAGAAAACACCTTCGTAGCTACCACCATCGAGTTGAATGTTTTGCCCACTCAAGTACCCCGCTTGCGCAGAGCACAAGAAAGCAAAGGCATCACCTAACTCTTCCGGGCGCCCCAGGCGGCCAGCCTTAATAGATTTCACTTGGTCTGCACGTGCTTCTTCATAGGTGAGACCACGAACTTGCATCATGATCTGCGCCATTTGTTCTTGTCGATACGTGTCGAAGCGTTCAGGGAGTAATTGATTGACGGTGACATTGAATTGCGCAAGATCTTTGGAAAGGCCTTTCAAGACACCAGTGAGACCAAGTCGTGGCCCGTGCGAAAGTGACATTGCCGAGTGCGGAGATTTCACCATTGCAGAACTAATAGCAACGATGCGTCCGAAACGTCGTTCACACATGCCAGGGGTAACGCGCTGAACGAACATCAGCGGCCCAATCAGTGTTTTTTGTAGTGATTCGGAAAAATCTTTTTCTGCAATATCTTGAAAAAACTTTGGTGATGGCCCTTCGCCATTTAATAAAACGATGTCGGGCTGGGGGCAAGCTTCAAGCAGTAGTAATTGTGTTTTCTCAGTTGATGAGTCACCCACAACAGCACTCGCAGAGATGCTGTACTTCGCAGCAAGTTCACTTGCCGTATCGTGCACGTCTTTTTCAGTTCGTCCATTAATCACAACATTGACGCCTTCGCGAGCGAGGCTTTCTGCACATGCTTTGCCGAGACCACGACTCGATGCGAGAAGAATGGCGTGGCGACCACGAATTCCTAGGTCCATAACAACTCCTAAATGAGTCCGCGAGCTTCGCGGGCAGCCGCAATTTCAAGCAAGTCGGGTTGGTTAATAAAACTCTCGGGCTCTTTCGGGCCCCACACGGAAAACCCTGCAGGGCCATCGGCACCTTCCCAGTCACGCTTGCAGTGGTTGCGTTCCCAATCGTCGTCATCTGTAATTTGGTCCATGTCGGAGAAGAACTCAAACATATTTCCGGAAGGGTCGGTGAGATACCAGAACATGTTTGCACCCAAGTTGTGGCGACCAATGCCCACCACGTTTGCATCGGGCCGGTCGGCTAGAACGGCCATTCCTGCTTTGCCAATGGCGTCAACATCATCAACTTCTAGTGCGTAGTGATTGATGTGACTAGTGAAACCAGGGTGAATAAAAAGATTGTGATGGTCGGTCTCAACGCGCATAAAAGTGGCGAAGCCATTGAGCACTTGGTCAGACACCTTGAAGCCCAAACCATTGACATAGAAATCGGTAGCTTTTTCAAAGTGCGGAGTGCCAAGAACCACGTGCCCTAAGCGACGCGGCGGCCGAGGTGAGGATTCACCCAATACATCGGCTCGCTCACCAACACGTAGTGGATTGCCTGGACCATTGAGAGTGCGAACGGGGGGAGAGGTGAGTGGAGTGGGTTTACCCACTTCAATGAGAATCTGATGCCCAAAAATTGGGTCTATGCAGGTGAGTGTTGTTCCCTGAATTACTGACGTCACGCCCATGTCGGCGAGGTTGCGGGAAATAAGTGCCAAGTCGCTTTCATTTTCACAACTGAGATGCATTGCAGACAGGTGTCGATAGGTGTCTTCAACAATGCTGATTTGTTTTTTTCTGTCGGCAGTGCCGAGAGCACCTGAAGCATCGGCAATGAGACCGTTCTTCAGCCAGAAATCTTTCAGCTCTTGCGGGTTCTTGACTGCCAATTCAATGTCGAGAAGACCATTCAGTGCCATAACTAGTTTCCCTTCGCGAAGTTGCTGACGCGGCGACA
>CAIVDG010000117.1 GCA_903904615.1 uncultured Acidimicrobiaceae bacterium
ATGGGAACTCCTTCAACTTCGGTCTCCGCAAAGAACGGCCGCCTGTCGGATGTACGCAAGGCAGTAATGAAATCTCTGCGATTCTCGATGTACTTTCGATAATCGGAGATCCACTGGGGAACGAGCTCTTTTCCTTTGGCATCGCTGGGCGTATCTTGCGCAATTTTGTCGATTGCTTTCTCGAGCGAATCTGTGGCCTTTTCAACGATGTCTGCCTTCTTCTTCAGGGCATCAACATCTTCTGGATTCATGGCAGTGAGATCTTGTAATTCAAAACGCTCATCCTCGGCAACTTGACAATGTGCTTCGGATCTGGCTTTCCATGCGTCGTCTCCAATTTTGTTGAAGCTTTCACGCGAGGCAAAGCCGAAGGCGTACACCCACATTGCGGCAATGGCTGCACAGACTCCAATGAGGACTACGCGGGTGAGTTTCTGCATACGAAGTCAGACTATTGCTTCACCGAGTGAGAACTGGGGCGGAACGAGATAGTCAGATGACACACCGCAAAAAACAATCCGAGTGGAAATGCTGCTACTCCGTATTGGGTGGGTAATCCGAGAACAAGATCGAGAGAAGCTTCACCGGGACCCGAAATTGAGAGAGCAGTCGCGGTCAACATGATGGCTGCGCAGTACTCCCAACCCCCGTTAGGCAAGAAGATGAAATAGCCCACTTTCCAGTGCACCGTCACAATGGCAACCGCCATAAGTGAAATGAACACCAAAGATGCTGCACCCGTGAACAAACCGATGGTCATGAGTAGTCCAGCAACAATCTCGGAACTTGCAGCAACACGTGCCTGCAAGACGGGCCACTTCATACCAATTGACCTAAACCATCCCGCCGTCCCCGACAGACCGGAGGGTGAGAAAACCTTGTTGCAACCGTGGGACACCATTGAAAGACCGAAGCCAACGCGAAGAATAAGAAGTGCTATGTCAATTCTCTCCATGTCCGAAAGAATAGGTGACGATCTTGAAAATGCGTAGATGGCAGACTGAGACCATGTTCGTTGTGCCCAAGAGAAGTCTCATTGCTCTCGTAGTGGTTGCAGCGGCGGTGTTGGTTGGTTGCGGTTCGGATGACGAGAGCCTCTGTGCCAATGCCATCTCGATTCCCAGCTTCACCACACGTTTTGGCCAAGGTCTCGACAATTTCTCAGAAGATCAGTACGAACAACTTCGTCTCGATTCTTTGGATGCAAGGTCAACGGTGAATGCTGTCGCCGTCTCACCCGATGCACCCAGCGAGGCAGCAAAACTCGCCATTCGAATTAACCAATTCATCAGCGCCATGGATGATTCTTTGTGGGATGTTTCGCTGGCGCTTCAAAGTTCAGAAGCGGTGGAGGCTGCAAGCCTGTTGGGGGCTTCTGAGACCCTTTCTTTGGCAAATGTGGTTGATGCCGCCGTTATCGCCCAGTGCGGACTGCCGAGCACCTTGGCTCCGCTGGAAGGTGTAGTGGACACACTTCCATCGCCAGTTGTTCCTTCACCAACGCAAACGGATCCACCAGCCACACCGCCGAACGATGAGTCGGAGGAAATGGAGACTGCACGAATCGTGTCGAATATTTTCGCTCTCAACCTTTCTGATGTGCAGTTGACCTGTCTCGGTGCGGCGTTATCAGGAATCGTCGACGTCAGTTCTGCATCATCGAACCTTGCGCAGTATCAAGGTCAGTTTCAGAAGGCCTTCGACACATGCAAGATCGATTTCAGAGTGCCGGTGGAGTAAATCATGGAAATTGTCATTATTCGTCACGCCCAACCCGAGTGGGTGCGCGATGGACTGAATGTGGTGAATCCGCCACTCACTCAATTAGGTCACCAGCAAGCGAAAGCTGTTGCCGAATCGTTGCGGTCAGAACATTTCGATCATATTTTTGTTTCTCCACTCACGCGCGCTGTGCAAACAGCAGAACCAATATTGAATGAATTGAATCGAGAGATGGTGATTGCCGATTGGTTGGAAGAGATTCGCGACCCCATGTGGCATGGCACGCCAGAAGAGCGAGCCCAAGAAGCATGGAAAGCAGAGAAACAAAAGGCTTCTCACGATCGTTGGACTGGACTAGATGGCGGCGAGAACGTAGTCGACTTCGTCGACCGTATCAACGCCGGCACTTCGAGGTTTCTGAATGATTTTGGTCTAGAGCGATCGGACAAATCTTTGCCCGTGTGGCATCAAACAGATGCTTACGAACACGGAAAGCGCATAGCCCTTGTCTGTCACGCTGGAACGGGGAGTGTGGCTATTTGCCACATGCTTGGTCTGCAGCCGACGCCGTGGGAGTGGGAACGATTCGTCATCGGCCATGCAACTATCAACATTGTGTCTGCATTGAAACTGGGAGACGGAATTACGTTCGGTTTGTCGTTGCTCAGCGGCAATGATCATCTTTCGCAACAGTTACGCACTTACTAATTAGCGCTGGTGAAGAAGCGTCTAATGTGAGGAAATGACCGAACTTCGACCGCTTAATCCCGATGCCCTCAAGATGTTTTCATTTGTTGTGTTTTCCAAATTGGAGGGCGCTGTCACTGCAGGCATGATTCACCTAGGCGACCGACTTGGGTTGTACTCCACTTTGGCGCAACGACCAGAGGGGGAGACCACAGCCAGTCTTGCTGCTCGTGCAGGACTACACGAACGTTGGGTTCGCGAGTGGATGCATAATCAAGTGGCTGCGAACATCGTGTCGTGTGTTGACTTAGCGGCTGAAGAGCCTTTGTTCTTCCTTACTCCTGAAGCAGTGGCTGTGTTGGCTACGCCGCATCATCCGGCTTACGGAATGGGAATGTTTCATCGCTTACCTCAAACAATGGGTTCGCTCAATCAGATGCCCGAATCATTTCGAACCGGCATCGGTCACGATTAC
>CAIVDG010000118.1 GCA_903904615.1 uncultured Acidimicrobiaceae bacterium
TCTGACTTGCCTGCAACCACGCTTGCTCTCGGTGCTACCTACATTGCGCAGGGACCAAACGGCACTCGTGAAATTGCTGCCATCGACTTCTACAAGGGCTTCCTTGAGTCCGCGTTGGAACCAGATGAAATGCTCACCGAAATTCGCGTTCCAAAAATGAATGGCGCTACGTGGGGCTTCCAGAAGTTCAACCGTCGTGCTCAAGACTGGGCAATCGTTGGCGTTGCAGCATGGAAGCGCGGCACAGAATCTGGAGTCGCACTTGTCAACATGGGATCAGTTCCAGTCCTTGCAACAAGTGTGTCAAAGGCAATCGCATCGGGAGCAAGCATCTCCGAAGCAGCAGAACTTGCAGCAGCCGAGGCCGAGCCACAGTCAGACCTGAACGCAAGTGCCGAGTACCGCGTGCATTTGTCCAAAGTTCTGGTCCGACGCGCACTCGAATCCGTCAACTCCTAACCTTCACCCCATGACTGGGGGCCACAGCACATCTGTACAAGTTCGCCAGTTTGGACTTGTCGCGTACTTCGTGGTGTTCTTCTGGAGCATCTTTGCCAACGGCATTCCCGTTGATCGCATTGCAGTCTTGTTGTGGATGCTGGCTGCATTTCTCATTGCATCCATCGGTCGTACTCGTGTTGAAGCCACCCAAATGGTGCGTGATTGGCTCGTCCTTGTTGCGGTGTACATGGCATACGACTACAGCCGTGGAACCGCCGATCAGTGGGGTATCGGAGTCAACTACACGCTGTTGCGAGACATTGACCGATTTTTGTTCTTCGGTAACGATCCCGGCGTATGGATGCAGAAGACATTCCTAAGGTCCGATGTTCGTTGGTACGACGTGGGTGGCGCAATCGTCTACATGATGCACTTTGTTCTTCCGGTTGTCCCGCTTGCGTTCTTGCGAGTTCGCCAACGCACCGAATGGTTGAGTTATGTGCGTCGCTTCTCGTTGACCCTTGGCATCGCAGTATCTGTATTCATCATGTTTCCCGCCGCTCCCCCGTGGATGGCGGCAGAAAAGGGCTACTTCCCTCCTATTCAACGCATCACTGGTCGTGGCTGGTGGGAACTCAATTTGAAAACTGTGTCACGCACATTGGACCGTGGCGCGGCCGTATTGAATGCCGTCGCAGCCATGCCATCTCTCCACGCCGGACTCTCGCTGTTAGCCGTTATGTGGTTCACACGCAACACGCGCACATGGGTTCGCATTGCTTCGCTCTCGTACCCAATCGCAATGTCTGCTGCATTGGTGTACTTCGGCGAACATTACGTCATCGACTGTCTCATTGGTTTTGCAGTAGTGATTACTGCCTGGAAACTTGTGGACGTGTGGGAAGCACGTCGTGACATGTCGTCTTCGCTAGATCAACTAACGAACTGAATCACTTTTCTTTCAGCCACATATGGCCCAAACACTTCGCGTCGAATGCGATTGTGTTCGTCTGCTGTGTCGTAGGCGTGCCAGGCGGCTTCGTTTTCAAACACTGCAGTGACGGCAAAGTCTGCAGCACCCGGCGTGAGACCAGCATTGGGTCCGCAGTAATACGACACCAGTCTGCTCAAAGTCTGTGCGTAGGCCTGCAGTTCGGCTTGTGCAACGGCTGGATGACCAGCAGGAACTTGGTCATTCCATGTGAAGAGAACTACGTGGTGAAACATGATGAAAAATTACAGCAGCGCGCCGTATGCGCCACCATCCACATGCAATTGCACACCGGTCATGAACTTGGCGGAGTCACTACACATAAATGCAGCAATGCGACCAAAGTCTGCGGCATCTCCAACAACACCAGCGGGAATTCCTGCGGCAGCTCCCTGCACATTGCCGCCGTACAACTGCGTGATGCGGTCGGTGGCATGAATACCTGGCTGAATAGTGTTTACCGTGACACCGTCGCCGGCCACTTCACGAGCCAACGTCTTCAGAAAACCAGTCACACCAGCGCGTGCGGTGTTCGACAAAATGAGATTAGGAATTGGTTGCCGCACAGCAACAGATGTAATTGCCAAGACTCTGCCCCACTTTTGCTCGCGCATTGCTGGCACTGCGCCGTGGCACATTGCGACAACAGACAACAAGTTCTTCTGCAGAGCATCGATGTATTGGTCGGCAGGAACATCGGCGAATCCGCCAGGAGGTGGACCACCACCATTGGCAACAAGAATGTCAATGTGACCAAGCACCTGTGATGCGCGCGTCACGAATTCGGTGCCACCAACATCGGTGGACACATCGCACACAAACCCTTGTGCACCGTGTCCAATTTCGGCAAGGGCCGACGCGAGTCGTTGTTCGTCTCGGCCACACACCACAACCTTCACGCCTTCGCCCGCAAGCGCAACCGCTGTTTGCAAGCCAAGACCTGCTGTACCCGCTGCAACGGCTGCAGTACGTCCTGAAATTCCTAGGTCCATAAAGCCACCCTAGTGGTGGCCCGTGTGGGGCTAGCCAGACAATGCCCCGTACGCTCTTAGGGTGCCCGCAACACCTGCAACCTCTCACGATGTCGCCACAGCACTGGCAGAACACGGTTACCTTCCCGACGAAGGACTCGCTACTGCAGTGTTCTTGTCTATGTCGCTTGGCCGTCCGTTGTTCTTAGAAGGTGAAGCGGGCGTTGGCAAAACAGAACTTGCGAAAACTATTGCGCGCTGGCAAGGAACCGAACTCATTCGTTTGCAGTGCTACGAAGGCATCGACGCATCACAAGCCGTGTACGACTGGGACTACTCACGCCAGTTGTTGCACCTGCGCGCTGCCGAAGCAACAGGTGAAGCAAGCCGCACCAATACAACAGAGCTTGAAGGCCAGTTGTACAACGAACGTTTCTTGTTGAAGCGCGCAATTCTTCGCGCCATCGACCACGGCAGCGGCCAACCCCCCGTTCTTCTTATCGACGAAATCGATCGCGCCGACGACGAGTTCGAGGCGTACTTGTTGGAAGTGTTGTCAGACTTCCAAGTCACGGTTCCTGAACTTGGAACTTTCAGTGCCGCCACTCCCCCCATTGTCATTCTCACGTCTAATCGCACACGCGACGTTCACGACGCTTTGAAGCGACGCTGTCTGTATCACTGGGTAGAACACCCCACTTTTGAACGCGAAGTCAACATTGTTGCCATGCGTGTTCCTGAAGCAGGAGAAGTTCTTGCACGTCAAGTAGCCGGTGCTGTGGAAGCACTGCGCGGACTCAGTTTGTACAAGCCACCAGGTGTTGCAGAAACCATCGACTGGGCCACCGCTCTTGGTCGCCTTGGCGTTACACAAATTGACGAGATGGTGGTGGAACAAACACTCGGCACCGTTTTGAAGTACCGCGAAGATCAAAGTCGCGTGCGCGATCACGGCGTTGCCGCCATTGTGCGTCAAGCTTTCGAACGCGGACTACTGAACGGCTAATCATGACATTTGCCGTCGAGTCATCGCCCGACGAAATTGCCGTTGCATTTGCGCGCATCTTGCGCTCTCTCGACATTCCCACGCCACTCGACTCTGTTCTCACCTTCATGAACGCGCTGTCACTTGTTGGTATTGACGATCGCGAATCTGTGTACTGGGCAGGCCGCACCACCTTGGTTCGTCGACCTGAAGATATTCCTGCATTTAACAATGCA
>CAIVDG010000119.1 GCA_903904615.1 uncultured Acidimicrobiaceae bacterium
ACAGACGGCTCAAGAAATTGAAGATGTCATGGCGGACGCAGGACTTGCCATGGGAGTCATGCGCACCATGCCCGAGATTGCTGCATCCGATTGGGCAGCGGACAGAAACGTCATTGTGAACGCAGATGACCGGTCGGGTTCAACCTTTCGAGTACCGAACTCACCATGGGTGTTCTCTGGATCCGATACATCTACTCAAGGGGTTCCAAAGTTTCGTGGTGAAGACAATGAAGATGTGCTCACTGCATTGGCGGGACTCACGTCTGATCAGGTGAAAGACCTCACCGAACGAGGCGTTCTCTCTATTCGGCTTCCGCGCGCGTAAGTTGCGCTATCGGCCTGAATGTCCGAAGCCGCCGCCGCGATTGTTTTCGTCAAGTGCATCAACTTCTACCCATGTCACGTCTTCGACACGTTGAATGACAAGTTGTGCGATGCGGTCACCTCGGTGCACGTGATACGGGCGAGCCGGATCGGTGTTGAGCAACACCACCTTTAGTTCTCCGCGGTAGTGCGAATCGATAAGGCCAGGAGCATTCACCACGCTGATGCCGTGATTCAATGCAAGTCCGCTTCGCGGAAGAACAAATCCGGCGTATCCGAGTGGGATAGCGATGGCAATACCAGTGGGCATCAGTGCACGACCGCCGTTTGGTGCCAACACCGTGTCTTCCCGCGCGTAGAGGTCTACGCCGGCATCACCGGCGTGTGCCTGCTGGGGAAGTGGAAGAAGTGGGTCTAATCGCTGAACGGAAATGTCAGGCATGTAGTCACCCTAGGGCTGCAGTGACGTTGTTGACAATTGCTGATTGTTTACAGCAATAAGTCAGCGTACGTTTCGAGAATTTGCGCTGGTCCACCAACGAGGAAGGTTGTGATGCACGTGTCGCGCCATTTTGCAGCTTCCTCTCTAATCTTCGCGGGTGGGCCTACTAGTGCCACGTCTTCCACCATTGCTAATGGAATTGCAGCAGCAGCTTCGGCTTTCTTTCCGGCCAAATAGAGGTCTTGCACTTTCAATGCAACATCTTCGTATCCCATGCGTGCAAACACTTCAAAGTGGAAGTTCGCACCGCGCGCACCCATTCCGCCTGCGTACAGAGCGAGGAATGGTCGCACCATGTCGGCACATTTCTCTACATCGTCACCAGGAACAACGGTGAGTACGGCTGCAACTTCAAAGCGATCGGCTTTGTTTGCTTCTCCACTCTTCGCAAAGCCTTCGTTGAGGCACTGGCGGTAGTACGCATCTTCTTTCGGACTAAAGAACAGTGGTAACCAACCGTCACAAATCTCTGCGGAGAGTGCAACGTTCTTTGGACCTTCTGCGCCCAGGAAGATGGGAATGTCAGTACGACGTGGATGAATGGTGCTCTTCAATGGTTTTCCTAAACCGGTTCCACCTTTGTAGGGCATGTCGTAGAACTCGCCGTGGTAATCAACGGGCTCGCGGCGCGAAATGATTTGGCGCACAATCTCTACGTACTCACGTGTGCGTGCAAGCGGTTTCGGATACGGCTGTCCGTACCACCCTTCAACAACCTGTGGCCCTGATGCACCAAGACCAAGAATGAAGCGACCATTGCTGAGGTGGTCAAGCGTCATTGCAGCCATTGCAGTTGCTGCTGGTGTGCGCGCACTCATTTGCACAATGGAAGTACCAAGGCGAACGTTCTCTGTATGGGAACCCCACCACGCAAGTGGTGTGATGGCGTCGCTGCCATAGGCCTCTGCAGTCCACACACTGTCGTAGCCGAGTCGGTCAGCTTCCTTTATGGCTTCAAGGGCGCCCTGTGGTGGACCGCTTCCCCAATAGCCAGTGTTGTATCCGAGAGTGACCGAGTTATTTGCCATGTAGGAACTTTAACTCTGAAAGAGCCGGATCTATTTGTTGTACAGAGGAGATGAGTCCTTCAACAATCTGGTCATCATGGTGAGACTGGCTACAGGTTCAGAGTTAGGTTTTCCGGCCTCGCGTGCCTCGGTTGTGAACCACAGCACTTCGGTCTTTGGTGAATCGGAGACATCAAGAACACGACCAGTCACGGTGTAATCAACATCCAACCTGAGCGGACCGTTGTGGTGTCGAATTTCTATGGCTCCGTAGAGACCAACGAATTCACCACATTCTTTTTCAATTGTTTCAGTCATACCGGCAACAAGAAGTCGACACGAAGTAAGCGGAGAGCAGATTGGTCCACCCCACGGTGAATCCTTCACGTACCAGTCAAGTGGTGCAGTCATAATGCCATGCGAGTGTCGCCGAACTTGGTCGGCACCTTGCGCCTTGCGAGTGATTGTTTCAAGCTGCCGACCTGAATGTGCGTGACGCAGCATTTTCAAAGTGGATGCATCAACTGGTCGTCGATCGCGTGAATACAAAGCAGTGGGTGTTGAAGTAGTGCCCACACTCGCCGTGCCTTCAGTAACAGTGATTCCTTCGGGTGTCTGCATTCGAGCCACAACTTGTGCATTGTGAAGTGGTGTTGCAGAAGAACCGATATCTAGCGTTGCTTCAACTGGTTCTGCATCGGCGGTTGCGTGCATGAAGTACATGCTGAGGGTTCCCGTTTCACACCATTGCTGACCAAATGCAGAGACCAAAATTCCGCCGAATTGTTCTAGATGAATATCACCAGCAACGGTTCCGGCACGGAACCCCAACTCGGTTGCAGTTTCGTCGTCGTGAATACTGCCTTTGGCTGTAATTGAGAGATTTCGTGGATGGCAGATGCCTGTGGAGATGATGGTCATGTCAATTCTTTGGAACGTCTTTGAATGGAGTTTTGGGGTCGGTTTGCGCGTCTTTTGGCAAACCCAAACTTTTTTCGCCGATGATGTTGCGTTGCACTTCGTCACTTCCACCGGCAATAGATGCTGACGGCATGGAAAGGAAAAAGTGCTGCACCTTTCCTTCAACCGGCAGGTCGTCGCCTGTGAGCATCCCTTCAGCACCCAGCAGTTCCATTCCCAAGTCACGCGAGATACGTAAGCCGTTTGTCCAATGCAATTTCATGGTGGACGCTTCAGCACCGGGTGATTCGCCCTTTTTCATGGTTGACGCAATTCGCTCGTGGGTCATTTCAGCAATGCGTTCATTGGTGTAGAGACTGACCATCTTCTGTCTTTGAATCTCATTGATTCCTGCCGCAACAGTGATGGTTCGCAAAGTGGAAAGAAGCCCGCCATATTCATCGGGATGAGATCGACTGGCTTTCACATATTCGAGTAGTTCTCCCACAGGGCGATCGAGAAATCCGGCCTGCTTACCTGCAGGAACACGAACACCGCCGAAGGCACCCTCGGACAAGCCGCTGCGCTCAAAGCCCAAAGTAGCCGCGGTAACAGCCCAACCATTGTTGATGTCAGAGACTCGATCTGCATCGCTGACACGAGCATCGCTAAAGAACACCTCGTTAAAGTGCGCTGCGCCGTTCATTTGCTTGATTGGTCGAATTTCTACGCCGGGCTGTTCTAAGTCAATGATGAAGTAGGTGAGGCCTTTGTGTTTTGGTTGATCAAAGTCGTTACGTGCAACCAACATTCCTCGTGTTGAGTGCAATGCGCCAGATGTCCACACTTTTTGACCGTTAATGACCCATTCGTCGCCGTCACGTTCTGCTCTGCATGTCACGCTGGCAAGGTCTGAGCCTGCGCCCGGTTCACTGAATAACTGACACCACCCCTCTACACCTGTGGCGAGTGAAGGCAGCCAACGCTGTTTTTGTTCCTCGGTGCCTAAGGTCATTGTGACGGGTGCACCCATTAGCACACCAAGTCCAGAGGGCGCTCCGATAACTGCTGCGTCGGCAAAGGCACGAGCAATTTCGTTTTGGTCTTCTTTGGTTGCATCCTGTCCGAACCATGCGGACGGCCATCGAGGAAATGACAATCGAGCATCGTTCATGAGTTGCCACCATTGGCGCAGCGTGAGGGAATCGTTCCAGTTCTCCTCAACCCAGTGACGAGTTGACTGATACATCAGCTGAGCGCAACTCCGAGGTGGCGAAGAGCCATTGCCGAGTACACAGCGGTACCGCGTCGCATGTAGTCCTCTGCATAAATGGCCCGGTTGCTGTGGTTTGGAGCGGCTTTCATAATGTCCATACCTTCGGGCATGAGACCGAGGAACATCATTGATCCGGGCACGCGGTTCAGCACATAACTGAAATCTTCAGCACCCATTACTGGGTTATCCATAATGCGCACGTTGCGGTCGCCACTGACCGCAGTGGAAACGTCGGCAGCAAATGATGCAAAGTCATTGTCGTTGATGGTGACGTCATATCCAAGATTGACTTCAACATCGGCATCCATTCCGTGTGCGGCAACAATTCCTTCGGCTACGCGACGCACTCCATCGTGAATGAGTGAACGTGTTCGCTCACTGACGGCACGAATTGTTCC
>CAIVDG010000120.1 GCA_903904615.1 uncultured Acidimicrobiaceae bacterium
GTTCCGTCTTCGTGCTGGCGCTTCGCCACTGCATCAAGTTGTTCTGCGCTTGGGCCCGCAGTTTCGTCGGGAACGGGAAGTTCTTCGCCGTCGATGATGTTCAAGAAAGCGTCGAGCAACAACAAGAAGCCAGCACCGCCAGCGTCGACCACACCGGCATCTTTCAGCACGGGCAACATGTCTGGCGTTCGCGACAACGCGTCACGTCCTTGATCACGAGCGGCGCGCAGTGTTGCCGAAAGATCTGCGCCAGACGTTGCAGCGGCAACTGCACCTTCAGCAGATTCGCGCACAACAGTAAGGATGGTTCCTTCAATTGGTTTCAGCACCGCTTCATACGCCGCTGCTGCTGCCTTCGATAATGCATCGGCAACATGAGAAGCAGGAGCGCCCTTGTCTCCAACAGAACTCACCGTGGATGAGAACCCGCGCAAAATTTGGCTGAGGATGACGCCGCTATTTCCGCGCGCGCCCATGAGGGACCCGTGACTGATTGCCTGGCAGACAGATGCCATGTCGGCGTCAGCACTCGACAACTCTGCAACGACTGCTTCAAGAGTGCGCGCCATGTTTGTTCCGGTGTCGCCGTCGGGAACGGGATAGACATTCAGGCGGTTGATGGAGGCCTGGTGTGCCTTCATGGTGTCGCGGAAGACCACCACAGCCGACCTGAGCTCATTCGCCCCAAGATTCACAACCCCTGCCACGGCTACTCAGGCTAGTGATACGGGGGCCCCAGGCGAATACTCCCGAAAACCCTGGATTCCCCTCCCCTGGCGGTTGGGGTCGGTTTGGTCTCGCTGGTAGTTTTTATCTCTGCGTTCGAAAGGCTCTCCTTGCCTTTCGCCAATTCGAAGAGGTTTCCAACATGGCTGCAGTTTGCGAAGTATGTGGCAAGGGCCCATCCTGGGGCATGTCAGTGTCGCACTCTCACGTGCGTACCAAGCGTCGTTGGAGCCCGAATATCCAGCGTGTGCGCGCCATTGTGAAGGGTTCACCACGTCGCGTCTATGCATGCACCGCATGCATTAAGTCGGGCAAAGTCGTCAAGGCCGGCCGCTAAAGGCACCCATGCAGGGAGTCATTAAGGCATACGACCCCACCAGCGGTGACGGCGTCGTCATCAGCGATACAGACCTCTCTGAATACAACCTCGCCCCCAATGCGCTGGAAGGATCCATCTTCCGCATGCTGCGCCAGGGCCAGCGCGTGGTCTTTATTCTTGACTCGGCTGGTCGTGCCACAAGTCTCAGCCTCGGCTCAGAATCGGATATGGGTACCCCTGGCACCTAAGTTTTAGGCTGTGAGCATCCCTCTGGGGTGAACGCTTGGAAAACTCCAGGTACTTACTTCCTACATTCCAAACCGAGAACGAGGTCAGCACATGGCTGCAAGCACAGGTAACACCCGACTGCAACAGTGGGTGAACGATTGGGCAGAAATTCTCCAACCCGATTCCATCTATTGGTGCGACGGATCCGCCGACGAATACGAAGCGCTCTGTCAGTCGCTCGTCGACGCCGGAACGTTCACAAAACTGGACGAAGCAAAGCGCCCAAATAGTTACTGGGCTCATTCAGATCCGGGCGACGTTGCTCGCGTAGAGGACCGCACATTCATTTGTTCTGCAAATGCAGAAGACGCCGGCCCCAACAACAACTGGCGCGAACCATCAGAGATGCGTGCCGAAATGAACTCGCTGTACAAAGGCGCCATGCGTGGCCGCACCATGTACGTGGTTCCATTCTCCATGGGACCACTTGGCTCCCCCATTGCCCACATTGGCGTGCAGCTCACCGACAGCGCATACGTTGCCGTCAGCATGCGCATCATGACCCGTATGGGCCAAGGCGCACTCGACGTGTTGGGTAATAGCGATTGGGTTCCATGCGTGCACTCCGTGGGCGATCCGCTTGCACCTGGTCAGGCAAGTTCTGCATGGCCGTGCAACCCAGACAACAAGTTCATCGTTCACTTCCCTGAAACTCGTGAAATTTGGTCGTACGGTTCTGGCTACGGCGGCAACGCATTGTTGGGTAAGAAGTGTTTCGCGCTTCGCATCGCATCTGTCATGGCGCGTGACGCTGGCTGGCTTGCCGAGCACATGCTCATCTTGAAGCTCACCAACCCAGAAGGCGCATCGAAGTACATCGCAGCGGCATTCCCCTCTGCGTGTGGCAAGACCAACCTTGCAATGTTGGTTCCCACCATTCCAGGCTGGAAAGCCGAGACAATTGGTGACGACATTTGCTGGATGAAGTTTGGTGACGATGGTCGTTTGTACGCCATCAACCCCGAAGCTGGATTCTTTGGTGTTGCACCAGGCACTGGTAACGACACCAACGCAAACGCAATGGAAACACTGTGGGGCAACTCTCTGTTCACCAACACCGCACTCACACCAGACGGTGATGTGTGGTGGGAAGGCATGAGCGACACAGCACCTGCACGTGCAACCGACTGGAAGGGCAACGTATGGACTCCAGAGAGCGAAGCAGTTGCAGCGCACCCAAATGCACGCTTCACCGCTCCTGCATCACAGTGTCCATGTATCGCTCCTGAATGGGAAGACCCTGCGGGCGTTCCCATTTCAGCCATCTTGTTTGGCGGGCGCCGTCGCACCACAGTCCCCTTGGTGACCGAAGCATTCGACTGGAACCACGGCGTGTTCTTGGGAAGCATCATGGCGTCTGAAACCACAGCGGCACAGGCTGGCGCAGTGGGCAACCTTCGTTTCGACCCAATGGCAATGTTGCCCTTCTGTGGCTACAACATGGCCGACTATTTCGGTCACTGGTTGAAGATTGGTGCCGCAACAAAGAGCGAGAACCTGCCGAAGATCTTCTTCGTCAACTGGTTCCGTCGCGATGAAGATGGTCGTTTCTTGTGGCCGGGCTATGGCGAGAACAGTCGCGTGTTGAAGTGGATCTTCGACCGCGTCGACGGAAAGGGTTCGGCAACACAGACCAGCATCGGTTACTTGCCCGCACCGTCCGACATCGACACCGCTGGCCTCAACATTGCGATCGAAGACTTGGAAGCAATTCTCTCCGTTGACGAAAGCGGCTGGAAAGAGGCGCTGCCACAGATTCGTGAGCACTATGCACAGTTCGGAGACAAGTTGCCTGCAGCTCTTGCGAGCAAGCTCAACGAACTTGAGTCATCGCTCCGCTGACGCGCGTTTATGAAGTTGGGCCCCCGCGAAAGCGGGGGCCTTTTCATTTGGTCAGGCTTGACCCACCAACATGGCGCGAATGCCGAGACCCATCAAGAAGAGTCCGCCACCGCCGTACAACAAGTACATCTTGCTCTTCAGTTGGAATCGATACGAATAAATAATGGCAACGGCGATGATGGCAACGAATCCGTAGAACGCGTGAAATGCAGGAAACTCGAGCTTGTCTTTGTTCACCAGAGTGACACCAATGGCAACCTGCACGAAGATGGTGATTTGCGCAAGACCTGTGAACCACCACAGCGCACGCGTACGAAGTGGAGTGATCTTGTGTGCTGCAAGTGCCCAGATTCCGGCGAGACCATTAGCGATGATGACAATCCACGCCCACGAGGTGTGGAAGTCAAGAAGTGAAGAAGCGAGCACGCAGTAAATCTAGTGGGGCGATAGCGAGAAGACCTATCTGATGAGGGTGTCGGCCTCGCCACCAATTGCCAGAACGGTCAAGCGTCCGTCTGTGATGTCGAAAGTTGTCACTGAACAGTTGTCCAGACTGGCAATCAACACCTCGTCGCGTCCTTGTGCTGCGCCAATCACCGCATTGATTGCCACAAAGTGACTGAAGATGACTGTGTCGGTCTTCTGCGACGCGACACACGCCGCAATGGCGTCTCGATAGTTCACGTAGTGCGTTCCCGACCGTTCTGCGGCTTGTGTCCACGTGCCGGCCATGACTTCTCGAAGCCAAGTGACACGGTCTTCAAGGGCGACACCATCGGGAGACGGAATCTCTCCCACCCGTGACTCAATCGCTACGTCGCTCTTCCACACAGTGGCTAACGGGAACGCAGTTTGTTGACACCGCAGTAACGGACTGGACACAACAGGCAATGGGCCAAGCGAAGACAACTTGATGGCTACTGCCAACGCTTGTTGACGGCCCAGATCATCTAACGCTGGGTCTGGGTCAACGTCCCAACCAGCTGCAGCGCGACCGTGTCGCACCATGTACACACGGGTCACTCGAAGATCCAGCCGTCGCGCAGTGGAGCATCACTCTTCGGATCAATAAACCACTCGAATCCGAATTGATGCGCGAATCGTTCTTCATCCATGGAAAGGAAAAAACTTGAATCACCCAACTGGCTCGCATGGCACTTCATGGCTGCACGCTTCTTTGCTGCGTAGGCAACCACGTCAACTTTCAGATTGATTTCTGACTCCAGCGAACCCATCGGGTTGCCATCGTCCATTGGCCCATCGGGGTCAAAACCTTCTCTGTCGGGAGGCAACATTCCGGCGTCACGTGCAGCTTGCAAACCGCGACGCATCTGATCGCGATTCATTGTGCCTTCGAGAACACGAACGCTGGGAAAAAGTTCCGCGGCGTGATGCCCCACTTTGTGCACCATGATGTGATCTGGATGGCCATAACCGCCGTGCCAGTCGTATGTAGTGAGAACATCTGCGTTCTCTTCCACCAAAACATCGGCAAGTTTTCGTGAAGCCTCTTCCAGAGACGCATTGCAGAATGCGCCAGCGTTCTGGTTTTGTTCCCAGCCGGTCATTCCGCTGTCTTCGTATCCCAAGAACACCACTCGATGCACACCCAACGTTTCGGCCGAAGCAAGCGTCTCTTTGTGGCGAAGACTGACAAGAGTTTCATTTGCTGACATGTCGGGCGGAACTTCACCGTGGTCGCCGTTTGTGGCAACAACAAGTACTACGCGATGACCTTCTGACGACGCGCGAGCAATTGTTCCGCCCGTTCCGATGCATTCATCATCAGGGTGAGCATGAAAACAAACGAGAGTTCCCACTTATGCCTGCTTCGCGGCGCCGCTAGACAACAACGCGTCAACATTTGCGACGCCCCACTCCTTCAACACTTCAGCCGTGTGTTGACCCGGATGCGCTGATGCGCGGTCAACCGATGGCTTCGTGCGAGAGAAACGTGGAGCTGGCGCTGGCTGTGTATGGCCGTTGATGTTGATGAAAGTTTGGCGCTCCACATTGTGTGGATGTACTGCCGCTTCGCTCATTGTGAGAACGGGCGCGAAACACACATCTGTTGCTTCCATAATGGCGCACCACTCATCGCGAGACTTCTGCTTCATCACATCGCGCAGACGTTCTTTCAGGTGTGGCCATTTTGAAGAATCCATTTGCTTCGCAAACTCTTCATCGCCCTCTAAACCTGTCAGCTTCAAAAGTTCTGCATAGAACTGTGGCTCAATTGAGCCCAGCGATACGTACTTTCCGTCACTGCATTCAAAGACATCGTAGAAATGCGCACCAGTATCAAGAAGGTTCGTGCCGGGCGCATTCTCGTTGAAAATACCCATGGACTTAAACGACCAGAACATGCTCATGAGAACAGCAGTTCCATCCACCATGGCTGTATCGACAACTTGGCCCTTTCCTGACTTCTGTGCTTCCAACAGTGCGCACACCACTCCATACGCAAGGAACATTCCGCCACCACCGAAGTCACCCACCATGTTGAGCGGTGGTGTTGGCATTTCACCAGCACGTGCGAAATGTGCAAGGGAGCCAGCAAGCGCGATGTAATTAATGTCGTGGCCAGCGGCTTGTGCGTACATTCCTTCTTGGCCCCACCCGGTCATGCGACCGAAGACCAATTTTGAATTACGTGCCAAACACACATCGGGACCTACACCGAGACGCTCCATGACGCCCGGGCGAAATCCTTCAATCAGCGCGTCGGCATTTTCCACCAACTGCAACAGTGCTTCCACACCTTCAGGGCTTTTGAGGTCGAGTGCGATGTTGCGGCGACCGCGCAACATGAGGTCGCCAGCAGGAGTGTCTGGCGCTGGGCCACGCACCGCTTGCGCACGATCGACACGGATGACTTCTGCACCCATGTCTGACAACAACATTGCAGCGAATGGTCCTGGACCGATTCCGGCAATTTCAATGATCTTGTATCCGCTTAATGGACCAGCCATGGCACGACTTCTTTCTGAATTGAGATGTGTTCTTACTTATGAGCGCGACGCACATGCGATGTGATGGCGTCGTGGAAGAGTGGCCACAACGGTTGTGGCAGATCGTGGCCCATGTCGGCCACATACAAGAACGTGGAACCAGGAATAAGTTCTGCAGTTCTCTCACCGCCCGATGGTGTGAGCAATGTGTCATCGCGACCGTGAATAACCAATGTTGGAATAGTGAGTTGACGCAGTGCATCGCTGCGGTCGCCCGATGCGTAAATGGCAGCCAGCTGACGCTGTGTTCCTTCTGGGTAGAAACTGCGGTCGTATTCGCGCGCCGCACGAGACCGCGCTTCATTGAGGTCGAAATACTTCTTTGAGCACCAGACGGCCCAGTTCTTTGCGCCCTCGATGTATGCGTCGCGATCTGGTGGTGGAGGTGCCAACAATGCAGCCAACGCTTCGTCGGTGGGTGTTCCGTAGGCAAGATCTCCGGTGACCGACATGATGGACGTGAGGCTGTGTAAGCGATGGCCGTGACGCAACGCAAATGTCTGAGCGATCATTCCGCCCATTGATGCGCCAAGGACGTGTGCCTTTTCGATTCCCAGATGATCGAGTACACCAACAGCATCGTCCGCCATGTCGTGAAGTGTGTACGGGACCGGAACGGTGACTTCTTCGCCCATCATGGCCTGCATGGTGACCTTGTCGGTTTCTACGACAACACCGTGATGCTTGTGCGATAGACCGCAGTCACGATTGTCGAATAGAACAACATGGAACCCGCTATCGACGAACATTTGCATGAACTCTTCCGGCCATGCAGTGAGCTGGGCACCAAAGCCCATAATCCACAACAACGTAGGGTTCGAAGACTCCCCCATTGTTTGGTACTCGATGGATATTCCTGAAGGGAGAACGGCCTGTGGCATGTTCCTATTCTCACAGGTACGAGGGCTCGGTCTCCAACGCAGACGGGACTAGCCCAGAAGACGGCGTTTCTGCTCCTCAAATTCCTCGTCGGTCAGGGTTCCACGGTCACGAAGGGCTTCGAGCCGCTCCAGTTCTTGAGCAATACCACCGAGTGACGGTGCTCCATCGAACGAACGCGATGCACGTGCCTGCAAGGACGAGTGGATGATGTTTTGCACCTCTTCTGGGCGCGCAATATCGGTGAAAGTTTGCTCGCCATCTTCTCCACCCGACTGAATGAGAATGTCGCCCACGCCAACAAGGCGTTCGAAAATGGTTTGAGCGAAGTTCACATTGGCAATGCGTTCAAGAGGGATTTCCACCCCCATACGCGCCACTACTCCTTGGCGATAAATGACTCGATGGCTTGTCACGACGAAATATGTGGTCCGCCATTTCACGAGCTCCACCGCCAAGATGGCAAAACACACGATGATGACGCCAATGCCCAAATATGTGGCGGCGGTCTTCAACCAACCACTGAGCAGCGATTGCACCCAGAACGTGCCCACCATGACGCCAAAGAGACCAATGGCAGGCGGA
>CAIVDG010000121.1 GCA_903904615.1 uncultured Acidimicrobiaceae bacterium
CGCATCATTGACGACATTGATGACATTCCAGGGAACCTTCGTGGCATGCACCAAGACAACCCCGTGAATGTTGTGGAGCACGCAGGTGTCCAACTTGAATTGCCTCCACGCGTTCGCGGCTCTAGCCCGCTGTGGTGGGATTGGGAAGGCCCAGGTCTCACACCACACACTGAATCACTTATTGACGCATTGGTGGAATGCGCCACTACGTGGAAGTAGTAACTACTCGCTGATCTCTTGTGCGGGAATAGACACGGGCATCCCCGCAACTATGTCGTTAACGACCACGTCGTTCAGTCCACATGCACGCACCTGAGCCAACGAACGACGCCCACCAATAGAACGAAACAGGTCGAAATCTGAGACGTTGGCCGTCAGAATTTCGCTCGCTTGTGGATGTGAATGTTTCGAAAGGAAATTACGAATCCAATTTGCTGACACTGTTATAGACAATGCGTCGCGTGCACCGGGCGCGCCAATGGCATACCGAATGTCTTGTTCGTGAGAGTTCGCATCAAACACAAATTGAGAGTTAATAGGTTCAGGAAACATCGGGATGAGTGAATCGATGGTGTCCCCAATTGATTCCCAGATATTCAGCAGTGTTTCCAGTGAGTCGCCCGAGTGCCTGTCAACCTGTGCTTGGGTCCATGTCTCGGTGGTGACACCTTCCATGTTCCCAGCCAATACATCTTCAGGCACACCTACTAAATGGCACACGGTTTCGCGAACGGTCCAACTGGGACAATGAGGAACAGTCTTCTCCGCTATGTCTGCGGGAATGTGTCGCAATATGTCAATAGTGCGACGGCGAAGTTCCCCATACGCCTGTGCCACATCTTCGGGTGGAGATAAGTACGTGGTCATTGTTGGTCCTTATGGTGCAAGACGTTCTGCACGCCATACAGAACCGTTCAGTGTGTATCGAAAACGATCATGAAGTCTGCTGGGGCGTCCTTGCCAAAACTCAATGGAGTCAATAGACAACACGTATCCACCCCAATATTGCGGGCGTGGAACATCTACACCTGCAAATCGTTCTTCCACTTCCTCAACTCGATCATTTAGTTCTTCACGGGTACCAAGCGATTCTGATTGAGGTGATGCCCATGCACTAATTTGTGATGCACGTGGGCGTGATGCAAAGTACTCATCGCTGACTTGGTCAGACGCAAGCGAAATAGTTCCGCGCACACGAACTGAACGATGCAACTGCAACCATGCGAATGTGGCTGCTGCTCTGTTGTCTTGCGCAATTTGAATTCCCTTTGCGCTCTGACGGTTCGTGAAAAATGTGATGCCTTCTGTAGAAATTCCACGGGCCAACACCACACGAGAATCGGGGTGACCGCTGTCATCCAAGGTGGAGACCACCATTGCGTTTGGCTCGGCTGCTCCGGCTTCTTCTGCTTGGTGATACCAGCGCACAAGTAAATCAACGGGGTTCGGCAACAGGTCCTCTACGTCGAGACCAGCCGTTTCATACTGAATACGACGATCGGCGATTCCCACTACTTACGCCTTTGGACGAATATGTGTGGCGCCACGCATATAGGGCAACAACACGTCTGGAATTCGTACGCTGCCATCTGCTTCGCGGAAGTTTTCGCAAATGGCAGCCCACACACGTGGAACTGCAAGTGCAGAACCATTCAGTGTGTTGGCAATTTCAGTTCCCTTTTGCCCAGTGCGCTTGAAACGAATATCGGCGCGTCGAGCTTGGTAATCACTAAACCAGCTCACGCTTGATACTTCTAGCCAGTTGTCGCAGCCGGGGGCATACACCTCGAGGTCGAAACTGCGGTGATGGCTTCCGCCCATGTCGCCCGTGCAAATTTCAATAATGCGATACGGAAGTCCGAGACCGGCAATAAGGCGTTCCGCGCGGTCGCGAAGTTCTACAAGCAGTTCTGGCGATTGCTCTGGTGTAGCCAATGCCAAGATCTCAACTTTGTCGAACTCGTGTGCACGCAACATTCCACGTGTGTCACGCCCAGCAGAACCTGCTTCACGTCGGTAACAGCTGCTGTAGGCCATGAATCGGGCGGGTAGTTGAGCCTCGTCAAGAACTTCGCCGGCATACAACGACGTGAGCGGTACTTCGGCAGTGGGGATTGCCCACAAGTCGTCACGTTCAATTGCATACGCATCGTCGGCAAACTTTGGTAGTTGCCCCGTTGCTGTAAGCGTTGCTGTGGTAACCAACGACGGCGGACGAATCTCTTCGAATGCATCGGCGTTCATGTCGAGTGCGTACTGACACAGTGCGCGCGAGAGTGTTGCGCCTAAGCCGCGTTGCATAGTGAACATTGCGCCAGAGATTTTTGTTGCTCGCTCGTTATCCAGAATTCCGAGTGCGACAGCGGTCTCCCAGTGCGGCACTCGCTGATGGTCGCCGAATGAACTTGGCATATTCACGGGGCCCTTGATGACGGGGTTCTCGTGGTCGCCCGCACCGTCGGGGGCATCTGCATGAGGAAGGTTAGGAATGCGCAACAGAACTTGGCGCAGGTCTTCGTGTAGGGCATCGGCCTCGGCTTGAAGGGCTTTTTCCTTCTCCCCCAACGCTCGACTGCGCTCCATTAGCGCTTCCGCTTCGTCATTCTTTTTGTCCCGGCGCAAGAGACCCACTTGCTTGGACACATCGTTCACCTCGGCGCGCAGTGCATCGCGCTCGGC
>CAIVDG010000122.1 GCA_903904615.1 uncultured Acidimicrobiaceae bacterium
GCCACGTTCAATCTGCGACAAGTACGGATTTGATACGCCGGCAGCACGTGCAAGATCGCGAATGCTTTTCTGCGCCGTTTCGCGTTGCAAGCGAATGAACTCGCCCACATCTTGCAGGGCTTCGCTAGGACGAAGTGCCATCAGAGTTACTTGTCTTTCACCACGGCGCCTGCACCGCCTTCTCGAACACGTTGCACAAGCTCTGCGGTCAACGCATCGATGCGTTCGAATAAGTCGTGGCGTTGTTTTGAACAGGTCTTTTCAAACAGCGCGAGTGCGTCGCCCAACTCATCTAGTGATGAGTCGTCGAGATTCTCCATTGACTCAAATTGAAAGTGCGCACACATTTCATCGAGTTCAAGAACAAGTGGGTGGTCGGACGGAACATTTGTTTCACGTGGAGGACGTGCACTACCGCCACCATGTTGTTGACCAAAGACATCGGCAAGACGGTCTGTGAGTGATGCGCTGGGTTGTTCAGCTCCGCTTGCACGTCGACGTTGTTCATCGCGAACCAAATCGAGACGCCCTTGTGCTAATCGACGCACAAATGAAATGGCATCTTCTTCGCCCTGCAACGCATTTCGTTCCGCGCGAATATCTGCAACAGAACGTGGTTGATCTCCTGCCATCACATGCCTCCAGATACGGGCGGAAGTACCGCTACCTCATCTTTATCGCCCACGGCACGAGAGAGTGGTACCTCTTCTCCGTTTACCCACACTTTGCTCATCGACAACACAGCAGCGAACTCGGTTCCGAACCGCGATGTGGCAGTTTCAAGAACCTCTTGCACCGTGGACCCCGCACAGTCGGTGGAACTGGTGCCGGCAGCCTCGCGGGCTTGTGCGAAAAGTCGAAGAACTGCCATATGTATGGATGGTATCGGTGGCGTACTTCGTGCGTTCGGCAGAACTACGAAAGGCGCACCTGCGGGTCACCATCGTCGAATTCACCAATCACGACGAAACCGTGATCCTGCAGAGCAGAAACTGATGACGGGTGAACGGCGGCCAGCAGGCCCCCCGATGTCTGCGGATCCATACAGAGGGCAACAGATGCATCGTCAACAGAAGAACGGAGATGTGAACCGACATACGCACGATTGCGTGGGTCCCCGCCAGTGCGATGACCAGCGCTTGCTAGTTCGCGAGCTCCGTCATACGTGGGGATACGTGAGGTCTCGATGGAAAGACTGACCGCGGACCGTTCTGCAACTTCCCAACCGTGGCCTGCAAGCCCATACCCCGTTACATCGGTGACTGCATGCACGCCGTGCCCACACGACTGCAAAGCCTCGGCAGCCTCGCGATTCAGCGTCTTCATTCCAAGAATTGCGGCGTGCTTCTGCGCGTCTGTTCCTGCTGCAGTCACTAACCCTGTTCCGATTGGCTTTGACACCATTGCAATGTCGCCCGCTTGTGCTCCGGCTTTGCGAAAAATTCTCTTCGGATGAACCACACCTTGCACAGCTAAACCAAAAATGGGCTCTGGATTACGAATGGTGTGGCCACCTGCAATTGTTCCCCCTGCTTGCATCACAACTTCTGAAGCAGCAGAAAAGATTGCAGCAATGACATCGTGTGGAAGGTTCTCGGGGAATGCTGCGATGTTCACCGCAAGAATGACTCGTCCGCCCATTGCGAAAACATCACTGCATGCGTTGGCTGCAGCAATTGCTCCAAAGTCGAACGGGTTGTCAACAAGTGGCGGAAAGAAGTCAGTTGTACTGACCAGCGCAACATCGTCGGTGATCTGATACACCGCTGCGTCGTCAAATGGTGCGAGCCCCACTAAGACAGATGTATCAAAGCCTGCAGGCAAGTCAGCAACTAAATCGGACAAGAGAGATGCGCCCCACTTAGCCGCACAACCGCCACATGATGTCCATTCCGTCAATCTGATGTTGCTCGCATTAAGGGACATAGCGAAAAACTACTAGTTTGAAATCGATGTCGACCGATCCAGTTCGCCCACCTTCAGTGGATGCTCTTGCCCGCGAACTTGCAACGTCTTTCGCATTGCCGCACATTGTTCTTGTGGATTGTGCACGGCGTGCCATTCAGTCTGAACCTCGGAACGCCACGCATCGTGCACACCAACTAGCTGACGATTTTTCGCAGATGCTTCAGGTTGACGTTGTGAACGCAACCGGAGTGTTGCTTCATTCCAACCTTGGCCGTGCGCCGCTTCCTCAGTTCCCCGCCGGTCGTGCAACCAGCGTTGAATTCAATATGGGTATTGGGGAGAGAGGATCTCGCCATCAGGCAGTGTCCCAACTGGTCTCGCTTTTAACCGGAGCAGAAGCAGCAATTGTTGTCAACAACAATGCCGCTGCTCTAGTTCTTGTACTGACTGCGCTTGCGCAAGGTCGCGATGTTGCTGTCTCGCGGGGCGAGAGCGTAGAGATTGGCGGCGGGTTTCGTATTCCCGATGTCATGGAACAGTCCGGCGCACGTCTTATAGATGTAGGTACCACCAACAAGACTCGATACCGCGATTACGAAAAAGCTCTTCACTCAAAACGCAACGACATTGCGCTCGTCATGAAGATTCATCCCTCAAATTTCTCCATTGAGGGTTTCACAGA
>CAIVDG010000123.1 GCA_903904615.1 uncultured Acidimicrobiaceae bacterium
CACTTGTTGCCACCAAAGCCTGCCGGTGCGTCCGCGTTGTTGGCTGCAGTTCCTCACGCCAATGTCATCACTATGTGGCACAGCGGTTTCGACG
Organism: uncultured Acidimicrobiaceae bacterium; assembly: GCA_903904615.1. Classification (GTDB taxonomy): domain Bacteria; phylum Actinomycetota; class Acidimicrobiia; order Acidimicrobiales; family Ilumatobacteraceae; genus UBA2093. The sequence goes on from CAIVDG010000123.1 coordinate 95, forward strand.
GGCTCGACACATTCCGCGGAATAGTTCGTCATCTAGCGCAACGCGCCATCCGAGTGCATGTGAAGATCACTGAACATCATCGAGCAACAGTTGCTTCGGGCGAAGCATTCGTTGACTGGTTAGACGAACAATGGCTCGTGATGGACGATGCCGTGTCGCGACACGTGTCTCGCGTACTTATTCCACTATCAGGGGGAGAACATGGGTAACTCAATGCTCATTGCAGCAATCACAATTGCCATCATCATGGTGTCAACGTGGTTGCTCAGCGTCATCATCAAGAATGCGTCGATTGTCGACATTGTGTGGGGAGCTGGTTTCGCCATCACGTCATGGGTCTTGGCGCTCACGGTAGATGGAGACAGTGGTCGACAAGTTCTGCTGGCAATCATGGTGGGTGTGTGGGGAACACGCCTCGCTGTGTATTTGGCGAAGCGCAACATTGGTCACGGCGAAGACTGGCGCTACAAGGCAATGCGCAAGAAGGCGGGAAAGAAGTTCCCTGTCTCCAGCCTCATCACAGTGTTTGGTTTGCAAGGCGTGCTCATGTGGGTTGTCTCATTACCGGTGCAGTTTGGCAATGGAGATAGTTCGCCTGGAGTTGGCCCGCTTGCTGTCATTGGAATCATGGTGTGGTTGGTGGGGCTGTCATTTGAAGCCATTGGCGACCTGCAACTGTCGCGCTTCAAGAAAAACCCTGCAAACACTGGCAAAGTGATGGACTCAGGCTTGTGGAGCCTCACTCGCCATCCCAACTATTTCGGTGACGCATTGCTGTGGTGGGGAATCGGCATTGTTGGTGCAGAAACTGGTTCTGGCGTTATTGGCTTTGTTGGGCCATTCGTCATGACATTCTTCTTGTTGCGTGTTTCGGGTGTGCCCATGTTGGAACGTTCGTTGTCGAAGCGTCGTGAGGGTTACGCCGAATACGTTGCACGGACTAGTCCGTTCTTTCCGCGGCCACCGAAGAAGATTTAGATCGCTGCGAGAGCGTTCGAGATGTCGGCAACGATGTCGCGGGCGTCTTCTAAACCAAGTGAGAGGCGAAGTAGCCCCGGGGTAACTCCCATGGCAGTAAGAGTGTCGTTGTCGAGCCCTACGTGAGTGCTGGTGGCCGGATGACAGACGAGTGTTTCTGGTCCACCGAAAGATGTTGCAATGTGAGCCAGCGAGAGGCTGCTGACGAATGTACGGCATGCATCGAATCCGCCAGCCAGTTCAAACGACAAGACGGAACCACCGAAACGCATTTGCGATCTCGCAATGGCGTGTTGTGGATGTGATTCGAGAAATGGGTGATGCACTGCGTTCACCGATGGGTGACCGACGAGTGCATGGGCAACGGTGAGTGCAGAGTTGTTCTGTCGCTCAACGCGAACGCCAAGGGTGCGGATGCCTCGAAGGGCATTCAGCGCATCGTGTGGCGATGCAACCGAACCGTGCATGACTGAGTACGACCACACTTCGTTCAACAGGTCTTGTTCTCCTGCCAAGACACCGAGGAGAGCGTCATTGTGTCCACCGATGCCTTTGGTGGCAGAGTGAAGAACAATGTCGACACCGAAATCGAGTGGTCGTTGTCCGAGTGGAGTAGCCATGGTGGAGTCAACGACGGTGAAGGGCCCCTTGATTGCTCCGAGCTCCTGCAAGTTGGCAACAGTGAGTCGAGGATTGGACGGTGACTCTGTCAAGACCAACATGGTGCGTCCCGGAATGACTGCTGCTGCAAAGGCGCCAGGGACAGTGGGATCGACAAAAGTGGTTTCTATGCCGAAGCGCGCGCATGGACCACGAAGAAATGTGGCGGTCGCACCATAAATGTTGTTTTGAGCCACGATGTGAGAGCCCGAACCACAA